>SPCO01000051.1 GCA_004525275.1 Thermomicrobiales bacterium
ATCCGCGATCCGGAGGACCGGTCCGCCAGGGCCAGATCCGCGATCCGGAGGGTCCCGGTCGGCGTCACGCGCCTGAACGGGCCGACGAACCGCCCGATCCGGAACCTCGGGGGCCGTTTTGGGCCTGTGGATGCCTTGTCTCGGCCGTTCTGGGCGTCGGGCGCCCGACTTGACCGCCGAGGCCGATCCGGCCACGGTCCAATAGTCAGTTGCGGCGCCTGGCGCCGAACAGCCCGCTCGACGCAGCCTGCCTGGGCCGGGACCTGCCTGCCCGTTGAAACCACGTTCGGGCGACTCGCCTATGGGTGGCTGGCCCAGAGCCGACCTGCCCGTGCCCGTCGACCCTACGGTCAGTCCTCGGACTGTGTTTCGCCCGTGCCGCCCTCGGTGGCCGCGCCGCCCTCGCTCGTATCGCCGTCTTCGCCCTCTTCGCCTTCGGGTGCACCCTCGCCGAGGTCCTCGGCAACGATGGGCTCTTCCTCGACTCGTGGCGCCTGGACCTTGGCGATGATGTCATCACCCTCAGTGAGCAGCGTCACCTCGCTCGGGACGCTCAGGTCTCGGACGTGGATCGTGGCGTCGAAGTCAAGGAGCGACTCGATCGAGTACTCGATCGACTGTGGCAGCCGATCCGGGAGCGCGCGGATGCGCACCGATTCGATCGGGTGGAGCAACGTACCGCCGTGCAGCGAGACCGCGGGCGCCTCACCTGTCGCGATAAGCGGCACGTCCACGGTCAGCTCCTCGGTCATTCGCACGAGGAAGAGGTCGACGTGGATCGTTCGTCGATTGACCGGATGGACCTGGATCGCCGAGACGAGAACCGGGCGCGCCTTCTTGCCGTCCACGGAAAGGTCGACCAGGGCATTCGCACCGCTGTGTCGGCGGAGCTGCTCGAAGTCATGCGCGTCGATCGAGATGTTGTCCGACTCGACCCCGTGGCCGTAGACGACGGCCGGGAGTCGACCGGCTTGGCGCAGTCGGGCGACCTTCTTGCCGGTCACCTCGCGATGTTCGGCGGTCAACGTCGCGCGGGCGGTGGACATGATGTGAAACCTCAGGATCTGATTGTCTTGATTCGATCGGGCCGCGGCTCGCCGGCGGGGCCGGAATGGCGAGGCGCCCGGGTAGCGTCGGCTAGGGTACCACGGCCTTTGTGCTCCGTCGGTGTAGCATCCCCGTCGTGGCAGCCACCATTCTGATCGTCGAAGACGAACACGCCGTCGCCCGAGGGATCCAGTACGCGCTCCAGCAGGAGGGCTACGAGGTTGCGATCGCGCGCTCAGGCGAAGACGGTCTCGACATCGCGACCAAGCAGGCCCCCGATCTCGTGGTCCTCGACGTGCGCCTGCCCGGGATGGACGGATTCGAAGTCCTGCGTCGGCTGCGGGCGGCCGGGGCCAAGATGCCGGTCCTGGTCCTGACCGCACGTGACGACGAGGTCGACAAGGTCATCGGGCTCGAACTCGGTGCGGACGACTACCTGACCAAGCCGTTCGGCCTGCGCGAACTGATGAGCCGGATCAAGGCGCTCCTTCGCCGTTCGTACGGCGACCTGTCGGATGCGGTCGGCGGTCGGGTCATCCGCCACGGCGACCTGTTGATCGACCTCGAGCGCCGTCGGGTCCAACGCGGGGACCGACGAATCAGCCTCACGCCGACCGAGTTCGAGATCCTGCGCCACCTCGCTTCGCGCCCAGGTCGGGTCTATACACGGTCCGAGCTGCTCGAGCTGCTGCGCGACTACGAGGCGCTCGACCAGGACGAGAAGACCATCAACGTGCACGTGAGCCACCTGCGCGAGAAGATCGAGGATGACCCGGCGACGCCCGCGTTCGTCCTGACGGTCCGAGGTGTCGGTTACGCCTTCGCCGAGCGCTGATCGACCCGCCGGGCGACGTGTTCGCCTGCCGCCTCGATTGCGCCGGCTCTTCCCGAGAACCTTTCAGGCTCGCCTGACCTGGGCGTTCCTGTTCGTCGTGGCACTGACCCTGGCACTGGTCACGGTGCTCGTGATCAACCGACTCGACGACTATTTCACGACCCAACAGAAGCTCGATCTGGAGCAACGCTCGAGGTCGGTCGCCACGTTCGTCACGGGCCTCGCCGCTGGAGCGGCCCAGGGCCGACCGGTCGTGGGGGTCGATGGTGAGGTTGATCTGGCCGTTGCAGCGACCCTCGAGGAGCCGGCGATCCAGGGGCTTGTCGCCGATATCCTCGGTCAAGCCGATGTCGAGATCACGTTCGGGCAGTACGTCACCGCCAGCGAGGGGCGGACCTTCGTGCCGGCGGTCGACGTCCCGATGTTCCTGCGGCTCGAGGCACTGCCGGCGCCGGGCCAGACGCAGGAACGTGATGTCAGCTTCCGCCACGTGTACGGCGCCGGCGGCGTCTTCACCCCGTATGCGCTCCAGGTCTCACTTGCCAACCCGTATACCTTCCGTGCCACTGCGCTGGCCACGGTCACGGGGCTGCTCGCCGCGGTCGCCCTCTTCGCCATGGGCCTGAGCGTGGTCGTGTCGGCGGCGATGGCCCGTCGATTCACGACACCGTTGCGCCGCCTGACCGAGGCATCGCGCGGACTGGCCGAAGGGGACCTGAGTCGACGTGTGCCGGACGACAAGGTCAGAGCCGGCTCGTCTGAGATGGCCGAGCTTGCCGTTCAGTTCAATGCCATGGCTGACCGGCTCCAGGAGAGCGTCGAGATCATCCGCCACGATCGCGACCGGAGCCGCGACTTTCTCGCCGATGTGTCGCACGAGCTACGGACGCCGCTGGCTGCGCTGCGGACGTTCAACGAGCTCCTCACCGCGGGCGCAGCTGATGATCCGGCGGCCCTGACGGAGTTCCTCGAATCGAGCGGTCAGCAGATCGAGCGACTGGATTGGCTGGCCCAGAACCTGTTGGAACTGTCAAAACTCGATTCCGGGTTGGTGCTCCTCGATCTGCGGCCCGATGACTTGCGCGCGGCCGTCGAGTCCGCCGTCGAGCAGACAGCGACGGCAGCCGAGCGCCGCGGCGTGGCACTGTCGGCGGAGCTGCCGGACGCGCCCATCCGGATCCGCCACGACCCCCAGCGGATCGGCCAGGTCGTGGCCAATCTCGCGGCCAACGCCATCAAGTTCACGCCCCGCGGCGGATCCGTGGTCGTGGATGTCGCCGGCACGGCCGATGGCGCCCGGATCGAGGTCATCGATACCGGCGTCGGGATCGAGCCGGCGGAGCTGCCCCACATCTTCGAGCGCTTCTATCGTGGGTCTCGCCTCAACGAGGCGCGCGGCAGCGGGAGCGGACTCGGGCTGGCCATCGTCCACTCGATCGTGGACATGCATGGGGGCAGGATCGGGGTCGAGAGCCGGATCGGCAGCGGCACTCGGTTCACGGTCAGCCTCCCGCGCGACCCGCGCCTCGTCGAGGGCAGCCCAGCCGCAGAACGGGCTGCCGTGGCCTCAGCCTCGGACGCATCTTTCGCCGGTGACGACCCCAACGTGCAGGAAACTTCACCGTCCGAGCGGCCGCAGATCAACCCGGAGGCTGCACCCTAAGGTCGATCAGTCCGTAACTCGGTTGCTCACCGGCCGATTTCATCGAAGGGATTCTTCCATAACCATGCATGACGACCCCAGTCGCGATCCCACCGATCCGAGTGATCTGACCCAGAGACAGGCTGTCGTTCCCAGTCAACCCGTGGTGCCGATCGAGCCCACCGGGCCGGCTCAGTCCGAGCCCGTCGATCGGTACGTGCCGAGCCCGGAGCCACGATCCGACTGGCCGAGGTCCTGGGATGAAGCGTCGCCGGTGACTCCGGAACGCTGGTACGAGCCTGCCGCCGCGCCGGCGACCGCGGCGACTCCGGCCGCGACGGATCCGAAGCGCGCGAGGATCGGCTCGGGTTCGCTCCTGGCCGTGTCGCTGCTGTCGGCGGTCGTCGCCTCGGGCGGCACCGTCCTGGCTCTTGAGGCGAGCGGCGCCCTCGATCGGCAGACCGTCGTGGCCTCGGGCGTTGCCCAGAGCACCAATGTCGGAACGCTGCAGCCCGTCGCCATCGATGAGTCTTCGGCGACGATCAAGGTGGCCGAAATGGTCAGCCCGGCGGTCGTTCGGATCACGGTGACCGGGACCTCGAGCGCCGGCAACCTCGGCGTGATCCCCTCGACCGGTGTCGGTTCCGGGTTCATCTTTGACAGCAGCGGCTGGATCCTCACGAATCACCACGTCGTCCAGGGTGGCGACAACTTCGACGTCGAACTCAAGGACGGCCGCATCCTGGAGGGCAAGGTCTACGGCATCGATACACTGACCGACCTGGCCATCGTCAAGGTCGATGCGACCGGGCTCCCGACGGTAGCCAGCGGCGATTCCGACAGCCTCAAGGTCGGTCAGCTGGTCGTCGCCATCGGCAGCCCGTTGGGGACCTATTCGAATTCTGTGACCAGCGGCATCGTGTCGGCGAAGGGTCGGGCGATCACGACCGACAACAACGATTCGCTCTCGAACCTCATCCAGACGGACGCGGCCATCAATCCCGGCAATTCCGGGGGTCCGCTCCTGGACGCGGGCGGGAACGTCATCGGGATCAACACGGCCATCGCTTCGAACAGCAACGGGATCGGTTTCGCCATCCCGATCGATATCGCCCGTCCGATCATGGCCCAGGCGATCGCCGGCGAGCCGCTCAGTCGACCCTATCTCGGCATCCATTTCGTGTCGATCACGCGCCCCTTTGCCGACGAGGAACAATTGCCGGTCAGGATCGGCGCGCTGGTCCGCGGCATCGATGCCAACGGTCGGTCGGTATCCGGCGTCGAGGCCGGCAAGCCAGCCGATCTCGGCGGCGTCGAGGACGGCGACATCATCACCAGCGTCAGCGGCAAGGTCATCGATGAGGAGCATCCCCTCGACGCCACGCTTGCCCAGTTCTCGCCGGGCGACACGGTGACCGTGGACGTTCTGCGCGATGGCGTACACGTGTCGCTGCAGGTGACCCTGGGCACCCGGCCGGCCGGGCTCTAAGCCCGCAGGCGCGGGCGGCGTTCAGATCTCCGCGTCGCCCCACAGGCTCCAGCCCGGGTCAGGTGGGTTGGCCGCCACCGGCTTTGTCGGATGGATGACCACATCGTCGCCCACGTCACCAACGGGACTCGCACCGACCTCGACGAATTCAAGATGCCGAACAGGGGTTCTATCCTTGCTGATGGCTCCGCCCCCCGGTACGGGGTCCGATCCGCTGAGCGCGGACTGGTCTCCAGCGACCGATCGAGCCTGCCAACACGCCCGGATCTCGTCGCCCTGGAGCGGCTGCCGGTGTCGATCAAGGCCGCAATACCCAAGCTGACTGGAGACCGATCGGCGAAAGTGCTGACAAGTGGCGCAGGCGGTGCTGGATCGTCGGCAGACCCAACACCTGGCCGTTTCGGCCTGGGGTGTTCCGCAGTGCGGGCAACGCCACATCGGCATGCGCGGATGGTAGCTGCGCGTGGGATCGCTGTCGACCCACTGTTCACCCGCTCGATTCGTTTGCTTCGGAGCGCTACTTGACGACGGAGATGACCGTGAAGTCCTGCGTCGAGCCGTAGTCGTCCGAGGTGACCAGGACCGTGGCACTGCCCTGGCCGCGGGTCGCGCCCTTCGAGATCGTCGTTCGGAACGTGGCCCGGCCGTTCGCTCCGGTCTTGCCATCGATCGTGACCGTGGCGACCCCGGGCATGCTCAGGGTGAACGTGACATCGGCTCCGGCGAGCGCGCGCCCATCCGGATCGGTCACGGTCGCCGTCAGGGTCACCGACTGGGGCAGGTCGGAACGCTTGATCTGGTAGTCGGAGGCGGCCAGGGTCACGGTCAACTTGCCGGACCCGCGGCGCAGGGTGAGCGTGGTCTCACTCTCGTTGCCGGCCGGATCCGTACTGGTGATCGTGATCTTGTTGATGCCCGTGCTCAGGACCAGGTCCAGGCTGAACGCCCCGTCGGATCCGGCCGTGCCACCCACGGACGAGCCGCTGGATTCGTTCCGAGCGAGCAATGTCGAGCGAGCCTGGGTCTTGCCCCTGATCCTGACGGTCTTGCCGTTCACGACCGAGTTGTTCTTCGGCGAGGTCACGGTGATCTTCGGCGCCGAGGCGTCGAACACGAAGCGGACGATGGCTGATGCATCCGACTCGCCGCCAGGTCCATCGATCGTGGCCGAAAAGTCGTTGATGCCCTTACTCAATTCGACCGGGATGATCGTCCTTGGCCCGTCGCTGATCGGCGAATCGCTGATCGGCGACGGATCGCCGTCTGGCAAGGTCAGGTAGATCCTGATTCGGAGCGAAGGATCGCCAGCCAGTCCGGGCGGAACCGAGACGATCAGGTCGACCGAATCCTGGGTCGTGTACGGCTCGGCGGGCTGCTCGATCGAGGGCGCATCCGTGACGAACGCAACGCTCGGGCTGGGTGTGGGGGTCGCGGTCACGTCCTCGATGAACCCGGTCAGTGTCGAACCGACGCTGCCGAAGACGATCCCCAAGCCGCCGACCCCGACGTAGAGGGCACCGATGCTGAGCGCGACGACCGCGGCGATGACCCCCAGGCGAGCGATAAGTGGCATGCCGCCGCGCTCGATCGGGCGATGGCGAGCGATCCGATCCGGCCCAGGGCTGCGGGGCTTGACCTTGACCGGCTTCGGCCGGCTGCCGGACGGGGGACGGGGTCGGACATGCGTCTGGCGAGAATCGCGCCGGGAGGTCATCGGGGCCGATTGTCGCACGGCGACCGCGGGATGGTCGTCAAAGCGTGCCGACAAGGTGCGGTGCGATGTACTCTGGCCCGGTCGCGCGCGTGGCAGATCCAGTCGCGCTCGCATTCGAGACGAGGGATTCTGTGCAGGCTCGCGAACCACGATCTGGCCGACCGCCACCCACACCGTCCGGGCGCCCGGAATTCGGGGTCGGTCCGATCGCCCGGGTTTCGCCATCGCCGAAGTCGACGGCATCGATCGGTGCGGCGAACCACTCGCTGCTGCCCGGCGGGGTGCGATCGGGTTTCGGCCTGCCCAACCTGCGGCGCAATGTCTGCCCACACTTCTACATGACCGGTACGCGTGGAGCGATCCCGATCCAGGCGCCGCATCTGTTGAAGGCGCTCATCCGGCAGGACATGAACACCTCACGTTGCCAGCTCCGTGGTGGCGTCCACATGGAGCAGGGCTACGTGAACGATGTCTGTCTCACGCCGCGCTTCAATCAATGTGTCTTCTACGAGGACGAGCTGACTCGCGAGTGACCGCGCGACGATGACCGAGTCCGGGTCCAGGCTCACGTATTTGCAGGCCCTGGCGGCCCTGGAGGCCCGCGGCCGGTTCGGCGTTCGGCTCGGACTCGGGCGCACCCGGGCGCTGCTGCGCGACCTGGGCCACCCGGAACGGACCGTGCGCGGCGCCCTGATCGCCGGGACCAACGGCAAGGGCAGCGTCCTGGCGCTCGCGGGCTCGGCGCTGCAGGCTGCCGGATATCGAGTGGCGACGACGCCAAAGCCCCACCTGGTCAGCTACCGGGAGCGCATCCAGATCGACGGCCAGCCGATCGAGCCGGACGACTTCGCACGACTAGTGGACCGGGTGTTGGAGGCCGCCGATCGGGTCGCTCCGCGTTTTGGTGAACCGACCGAGTTCGAGCTGCTGACCGCGGTCGTCTTCGCCCGGTTCGCGGAGGCTCGGCCGGATGTCGCTCTTGTCGAGGTCGGCCTGGGTGGCCGGCTCGATGCCACGCACGCCTGGGACGGCGGCGTCGCGGTCGTGACCAACGTGGACCTCGATCACATGGATCGCCTGGGTGACACGATCGGCCAGATCGCCCGCGAGAAGGCGGCCATCATCGAGCGCGGGGATCTGGCCGTGACCGGCGCGCGCGGCGATGGTCTGGCGGTCATCCGTCGTCGCGCGCGGCGCATGGCCGTGCCGCTCACGGAGGTCGTGGATCCGAGGCTGCTCGGCTGGGACCGCGACGGCATCGAGGTCGACCTGGCCCGCATGGGTCCGACCCGGATCGGGCTCCGCGGACGTCACCAGGCGGCCAATGCGGCGGTCGCCGATGCCACCCTCGACGCGCTCGAGGTAGCCGGGATCGCGTCGGTCCCGGAGGCCGCCCGCCGGGCCGGGTACGCCGTGGCCGTCTGGCCGGGCCGCCTGGACCTGCTGGCGGTCCGCGACCGGGATGTCCTGCTCGATGGCGCCCACAATCCGGCCGGGGCCGCCGCCCTAGCGGTTGCTCTTGACGATCTTCGGCCGTTCCTGGCCGAGGGTTCGCTGACGCTGGTCACGGCCGCGATGGCCGACAAGGATGTGGACGGGGTCGTCGTCGCGCTCGCCGGGGCAACGGCACTCCAGGGTGCGACCGTCATCGCGACCAGCCTCGATCTGCCGCGAGCGATGACCGCGGAGGAGCTGGCGGCCCGCTGGCGGACGCTCGGCGCGAGCGGCACGCTCACGGCGATCGCCGAGTCCGATCCGACGGTGGCCATCGAGCGAGCCCTCGAGCGGCCCGGCCCCGTCGTGGTCGCCGGTTCGCTCTATCTCGTCGGGATGATCCGCGGGTATCTTGTGGGCGAGCAACCATGATCACTCCCACC
>SPCO01000034.1 GCA_004525275.1 Thermomicrobiales bacterium
AGATGTACGCCACGATCAAGACGACGACGACGATGATCATGAAGATCGGCAGCACGCCACCGCCGACGAAATTGATGATTTCAGACACGGTCGATCGTCTCCTCCGAGTTCATTCCGACGATAAGCCCGTCGCCGGCGACGCCGATCACCCGGGTGGTGGTGCCGACGGCGATATCGATCGACGCGGTCGCACTGTACTGGTGGGTCTGACCTTCCTTCTTGACCAGGACGGTCCCGTAGCGACCGGCCGGGATCCCGACCGAAACGAACGCCGTGTCACCGACCAGATCTCGTATCGAAAAGGGCTCCTCGGCCTCCGACCGACGCAGGAGGCTAAACAGCCCGTAGGCGATGCCCATCCCGACGAGCCCGAAACCCGCGCCGACGACCGCGGCCTGTCCGCCATGGATGTCCAGGACCTGGGTCGCGAATAGTCCTCCGACCCCGAACATCGAGATGAACGAGAGCAGCAACGGCATCAGCGAGACGCCGCCGATATCGAAGTCGAAGATCGCGCCGAGGATGTCGTCGAGAAGCACGGTGATGAGGAGCAGGCCACCGCCAATCAGGGCGCAGACTACGAAGATGAGATCCTCGACCGGGATGTCGATCATCGCTGGGCGTTCTCCGTCCGGGGACGACCGTACGGTCGCCAAGTCCTGAAGGATAGCGGCCAAATCCATCCGCGGCGAGTGGAAATCCTGGGCGCGGCCGGATGCCCGGTGTCTAGTCGGCCGAACCGAACAGCAGCGTGAGCCAGCGCTCCATCGGGGTCATCGAGGTCGGCGCACCCAGTCGGGCCGCCGCAGAGCCGGGCGCATCGGACGCCAGCGCTGGGGCGTCGGCGGCAAGACTGAACGGGATCTCCCGCGCTCCGCCGAGGCCATAGGCGCGGGCCTGTTGCAGGACATATGGCTCACGCTGGATGTGGTAGAGCTCACGCTCCATCGCGGCGATCTCGGTGCTGCGCGTGGCATTGGACGCGATCATCTCCTGCGCTCGACTGGTCGCCGCTGAAGCCTCGCTGACCTGGCGCGCGAAGACCACGATGATCCACGCTGCGAGAAGCGCTCCCAGGATCATCGCCATCCGACGTCGGGTGATGCCGGCGATCGGCAGCGAGGCGAGGTCCGGTTCAGTGACTCGGAAGCCCAGCAGCGGGATGGCTCGCGGCGACGTCGCCGGCTCGGCCGCGTCTGGGGATCCATCGGGGTCGACGTTCGGCAACGAACGGGTCGGGCGAACCATTGCCGGAGGGTAGCTACGAGTGGATGGGGTGTCAAATCGCCCGCACCTGACAGACGAGCTGTCACAGCGCACGCGCAGCGTCTGATAGACTCGCGCCGTTTAGCACACCCGTTCGGTATTGAGGCTTCGATGCGCACCTACGCTCCCGCCGCACCCGATGATGTTCTCGCGACCTTGCTTGCCGAACCGTCGCTCGCCCGGGGGGTGCTTCACCACGAAGTCCTGCCCGCTCAGTCGGCGGTCCATGGCACGTTCCCAGCGTGGCTCGACGCTCGGATCGTGGCCGGTCTTGCCGGTCGAGGCATCGCGCGACCGTATCTTCACCAGGCCGCCGCGATAGAGGCGATCCACAACGGCGAGGATGTCGTGGTCGTGACGCCTACGGCATCGGGCAAGAGTCTCTGCTACAGCCTGCCGATCCTCCAGGCGCTCGCCGACGATCCCGCCGCCAGGGCGCTCCTGTTGTTCCCCACCAAAGCCCTCGGTCAGGACCAGGTCACAGAGTTATCCGAGCTCGCGGCGGCCAGCGGCCTGACGGTCTCGGCCTCGACCTACGACGGCGATACGCCGGCGCCCATGCGGTCCGCGGTGCGCAGTGCCGGCCAGGTCGTCGTGACCAATCCGGACATGCTCCACGCTGCGATCCTTCCGCATCACACGAAATGGTTCCAGCTGTTCGAGCAACTTCGCTACATCGTCATCGACGAGTTGCATACGTATCGGGGCGTCTTCGGCGGACACGTCGCGAACGTCCTGCGTCGGCTGCTCCGCATCTGCGCTCACTACGGAAGCAAACCGATCATCGTGTGTTGCTCGGCCACGATCGGCAACCCGGCGGAACTGGCACGGTCGTTGACCGGGCGACCCGCGACGGTCGTCGATCGGAGCGGGGCACCGACCGGCGAGCGACACGTGCTGTTGGTCGACCCTCCCATCCTGGACCCGGCAAGCGGCGCTCGTGGTTCGTCGGTCACGCTTGCCCAGCGCTGGGCCCTGCCGTTCTTGCGGGCCGGTCGGCAAACGATCGTGTTCGGCCGATCGCGGGTGGCCGTGGAGCTCCTCCTCAGCGGGTTGCGCGAAGCGCTGCGCGAACACCACGGACCGCGCACCCGCGTTCGGGGCTACCGCGGTGGCTACCTGCCGACGGAGCGACGAGCCATCGAACGCGGCCTGCGGGACGGGGAGATCCTTGGCGTGGTCGCAACGAATGCGCTCGAGCTGGGCGTGGATATCGGGCGTCTCGACGTGGCCATCGTCGCCGGCTACCCCGGGTCGATCGCCGCAACCTGGCAACAATTCGGTCGCGCTGGGCGCCGAGCCGGGACGAGCGTCGCCGTGCTGATCGCATCTGGAGCGCCGGTCGACCAGTACGTGGCCCACCACCCGGAGTTCCTCCTTGAAGGGACTCCGGAGGAGGCCCGCGTCGATCCGGACAACCTGCACGTCCTGCTCGCCCACATTCGCGCCGCCGCCTTTGAGTTGCCCTTCGACCCTGGCGACCGATTCGGACCCGGGGCGGTGGACGACCTGCTCGCCTTCCTCGGTGAGGAGGGCCATGTTCGCCAGGCGGGTGATGGCCGCTGGTACTGGTCAAGCGAGAACTTCCCAGCCTCGGAGATCTCGTTGCGGACGGCCGCCCAGGAAAACGTCGTGATCATCGACACGACCCCGGATCGCCCGAAGGTCATCGGCGAGGTCGACCTGTTCGCGGCCCAGACGCTCGTCCACGAAGACGCCATCTACCTCCACGAATCCATCCAATTCCACGTGGATCGTCTCGACTGGGACGAGCGCAAGGCGTATGTCAGGCGGGTGGACGTCGACCACTACACGCAGGCGGACCGGGCGATCACCCTGAAGCCGCTCGAAGTGTTTGCCAGCGCGCCGACGGTCGGCGGTCGGCGGTTGCATGGCGAGGTCATGGTCGCGAGCCTGGCGACGATCTACAAGAAGCTCAAGTTCGTGACCAACGAGAACCTCGGCTGGGGTCGGATCCATCTCCCAGAGATCGAACTCCAGACGACGGCCTATTGGCTGACCGCGGACGAGGCGCGGGGCGCGTGGCGCCGGAGTGACCTGGACATCGCCTTGATCGGCGTCGGTCGAGCGATCCAGACCGTCGCGAGCGTTCTGCTGATGGTCGATCCGCGCGACCTGGGTCTCGTCAGCCAGGTTCGATCGCCGCACTCGGAGCAACCCACGATCTACCTGTACGAGTCCGTCCCTGGCGGGATCGGCCTCGCTGAACGTCTGTGGGAACGTCATTCCGACCTCGTCGCCGCGGCGGCCGATCTGATCGACACGTGCAGTTGCGATGCCGGTTGCCCGGCTTGTACCGGCCCAAGACTCGAGCCGGATATCGACGCCCGGACCTTGGCATTGCGTCTTTTATCCGAGCTCGGTGCGCCGGTCGCCGGGGCAGCCGCCGGAGGACGCCGGTGATCGTGTCGACACGGGACCTGTCGGGCCGCCTCGAGCGGTATCGAGCTTCGATCGGGTCACCGACGACTTCGGGCCTGCCCCAGCCGACTGCGCCCGCTGGTGCCAGGGCGAGTGACCTGGCCGATCGCCTGGCGGTCGCCCTCGATGGTGAGGTCACGAGCAGCGCGGAAGGATCGATCGTCCGTTGCGAAGGGATCTCTCGTCGCCTGGACGTCGATCGAGCTCGATTGGCCACACTGCCCGGCCAGCCGGCGGCGGACATCCCGCTGGTCTTCCTCGACACGGAAACGACTGGACTGGCGACCGCCGCGGGCACGATCGCGTTCCTTATCGGCCTCGGCTGGTGGGAGGCGGACCGCTTCCGTCAGGTCCAGTTGCTGCTCCCCGACCAGGGCGAGGAGCGGGCGTTGCTGACTGCGCTCGAGGCGACGATCCCGGCCCACAGCTGGTTGGTCACCTACAACGGGCGCAGCTTCGACTGGCCGCTCATCGTCGCGCGCTATCGCATGGCGAGACGGCCGCCGCCGATCCACGCTGGCCATCTGGATCTGCTGCCGATCGTCCGGCGACTCTTTCGCCACCGTATGCCGGATGCGCGTCTCCAAACTGCGGAAGCGGAGCTGCTCGGCCTGCGCCGGATCGGCGATGTCGGCGGCTGGGAGATCCCGGGCCGGTACCTGGAGTTCCTGCGCGGCGGATCCGCCGCAGGCCTGGTCGAGGTGGTCCGACATAACGACCAGGACGTCCGTTCGATGGCCCAGCTGCTGGCCCACCTGGCCGATGGTCTGGCGGATCCTGACCAGCGGCTCACCGCGCCGCCGGGCGACCTCGCCGGACTGTCTCGGGCCTACGCCCGCGAACACCGATTGCGAGAAGCCCTGGCCTGCCTGAATGCTGCAAGCGACCGTCCCCTGGGGAACGAGGCGAGTTCGCGGGTCGTCCTTCCCCCAGGCTCTCCGCCACCGGTCTCGACGACGGACGATGCACCCTGGTGGTCTCCCCGTCGTCCGGCCGATTTCGGCGGCCGCGCGAACGGTGGTGCCGGCATCCGGTCGCCAGGCCATTCGAGACTGGATGCTGTCTGGACCGACGAGCGGATCGCGATCGATCGGGCCCATATCCTGCGTCGCCTCGGACGACCGGCCGAAGCCGCGCGGATCTGGGAGGGACTGGCCGCCGGCCCGGGGCGTACGGCGATCCAAGCGACCATCGAACTTGCAAAGATCCACGAACACCGCCTTCGAGACCGACCGACCGCGCTGGCCGTAGCCCTGAGAGGTCTGGATCTACTCGAGCGACGCCGTCGGATGGGTCGCTACGAACCCACACTGGAGGCCGACCTGCGGCGAAGGGTGAGCCGCCTGTCGAGATCGCCGGCGCGCGCCACCCCGGCGCGTATACCCGGTCAGGTCTCGCCAGGGCGCCCTGGATCTCGGGCCTGACGCTCGACAACGGCCGCCCAGATCGGGACCGCAGCCAACCCCGGACCCTCAACGACGAGCGATCCCGCCGCCGCGGCAAAGGGCAGGTTCGGTTCGCGCTCAGAGGAGGTACCGCCGGCAAGCTGCGGCCGCAGGACGGACGCGAGCAGCGCCGCAAGAAATGTGTCTCCGGCTCCGGTCGGATCGACTTCCACGTCGGCCCCCGTCGGGCGGTAGCGTATCTCGCGGCCCAGGCCGACCCGACCGACACGCATGAGGCCGCCTCCGATCCGGCCCTCCGTGATGAGCAGGTCGGCTCCCGGCTTGAGGAAGGCGGCGAGGTCGGACGCGCTCAGCTCGGACCTGACATCGGTCCGACTGACGCCGACAAGGTCAGCCCGGCGGAGGAGCCTGGACGGCTCCGGCGGTCGGCGCGTGACCACCTGGCCCGCGCTGAGGTTGCGGAGCATCCCCTGCCAGCCGACCGCCAGATAGGCGCCATCGGGGACGACCGCGGCCCACGAGTCGCTGACCTCGCCGGCGACCGGCACGATCGACCAGCCGGCCGACGCGAGCCAGCTCGGTTCGATGGCCGGCAGATCGAGTGGGCGGCCGACCGCGTGACAGACCTGGACCCGGCCATCCGGCGTCTCGTAATTCTCGAAGACGGGTGCTTCCTCCAGCCTGATGACCTTGAGGTCGACACCCGACGCTCGAAGGAGATCGAGTTCCGGCGAATCCACCATCGCATCGTCGGCACCGACGAAGGCCGCCGTCCGGAGCCCGAGTCGAGCGGTCGCCAGCGCGGCGTACGCGACGCCGCCACCAAGTCGCCAACCGCGGGGGTCATCTGGGGCGATGTCCCGGCTGGCTGAACCAACGTGCACGACGTCGATGGCAGATCTGGTCATCGCCTCCCTCACCGCCGGACGACATCCGGGCCGGCCGTATACTGTCGACCATGTTCTTCTATGAGTTGCACGAGGGCGACAACGAGGTCTTCTCCGAGGTCCTCGTCGTGAGCGAATCCGAGTGGGAAGCGGACGAATTCTTCGAACTCGTCCAGTCCATTCGACGCCGCATCTCGGACTCCTTCATCCACGATACCCTCGTCGAGTCCATCGCCGTCGAACTCGAGCGTGAGCATGGGTTCATCCACGTCAGCGACGACCAACTCAGGGCCTCGGTCAATGTGTCGGTCGATGATTCCGAGAACTTCCTGGCGGTCCTCGAAGTCGAATTGGCCGATGCCGAGGAGGATGAGGACCACGACGACGACGACCCGGCGCAGGACCTTGACGACGGCAAAGCGTTCAACACGATCATCGCCGAGTTTGACCCTGCGTCGGACCGCCTGAACTGATCAGCGCGAGAACAGGATCTCGAGCACATCCCCGTCGCGGACGCGATAGATCTTGCCTTCCGATCTGAGCCGTCCGGCCTTCCGCGCCTCGGCGATCGACCCAAGCGCCACCAGGTCCTCATAGGCGACCGCCTCCGCCCTGATGAAGCCTCTGGCCAGATCGGTGTGGATCGCACCAGCCGCGTCGACCGCGTTCGACCCATCCGGGATCGGCCACGCACGGACTTCGTCCGGCCCGGCCGTCAGGAACGAGATCAGACCCAGCAATCGGTACGACAGGCCGATGACCCGGTCGAGCCCGGATTCGGTGATGCCCAGTTCCTCCATGAAGACCGCGGCGTCGTCGGGCTCGAGCTCTCCCAGCTCCATCTCGATCTTGGCCGAGAGCGCCTCGATCATCGCGTGTCGGTGGTCATAGCCGGCGCCGATCCGGCCGATCAGCTCGGGCGCTGCCGCGAGGTCCCCCTCCCCGATATTGAGCAGCCCCAGCACGGGTTTCTGGGTCAGGAAACGAAACCCACGGATCGCCTTCTCATCGTCGGGATCGAGATCAAGATCGCGGATGGGTGAACCCGCCTCCAGACCCTTGTGGATCCTGCGCAGGACCGCGTCCTCGCGTTCTGCCGCTTCGCGCTCGGCGGGGTTGCCGTGGCGAGCGCTCGTCTTGAGGCGCTCGATCCGTCGGTCGGCCATCGACAGGTCGGCCAGCAGGAATTCGAGATCGAGCCGCTCCAGGTCCCGGGCTGGATCGACGCTGCCGTCCGGGTGTGGGTTGGCCGGATCCTCGAACGCCCGAACCACGTGGAGCAAGGCATCCGAGTCGCGCAGTCGAGCCAGGTGATCCGCGGGCAGCTCCTCGGTGCCGACGTGCCCTTCGGTCGAAGGCGGCGGGGCGGGCAGGTCGACGTAGGTGACGTCGGCATGAATGACCTTCTTGGGCTTGAAGATCCCCGCGAGCACGTCCAGCCGCTGATCCGGGACCTTGACGACGCCCACGTTGAGGGTCACCCCACCATAGCCGCCGGTCTCGGCATGGCCGCGGGTGAGGGTGTTGAAGACAGTGGTCTTGCCTGAACCGGCAAGCCCGACGATGGCGATCTGCATCCCCGGATTGTCGCCGGGATCAGTACCCGGCGCTTGGGTCGACCAGATTGAGCATCGGCTCACCGGCCGCGAAGCGGCGCAGGTTCTCGCAGAAGAGCTCGACGCTGCGATCCAGGACCCGACCGCTCGACCAGGCGGTGTGGGGCGTGACGATCACGTTGGGCCGGTCGTAGAACGGGGAGGTCGGCGGCAACGGCTCATCGCGAAACGTGTCGAGAACGGCCCCGCCCAGCGTTCCGTCGTCGAGCGCCCGCAGCAGTGCTCGCTCGTCGATCAGGCGGCCGCGCGCGACATTGATGAGCCACGCCCCCGGCTTGATCATGGCCAGGGTCTCCGTGTTGATCATGTCCTCTGTGTCCGGCGTCAGCGGCGCGGCGAGCACGACGAAATCCGACTCTGCGAGCAGCTCCGGAAGCGAATCGGGACCACCGACGCGGTCGAGCATGAGCTCGCCGAGGGGTCGACCATCCTCATCCTCCGGGGACGCTGTCCTCGCGCCGTCGGGCCGACGGCGGGCCGCCACCACACGACACCCGAATGCCGTCGCCAGCGCACCGACTGCGCGGCCGATCGAGCCCAGGCCGACGATCCCCACGGTCACGTCGCGCAGTTCAGCGCCCTCGAGAGGCTGCCACGTTCGTTCGCGCTGGAGCTCCAGCAGTTGGGGCAGACGGCGGCTCACACTGAGGATCATCATCAGCACGTATTCGGCGATCGGGCGGCTGAACACGCCACGAGCGTTGGTGACGATGATCCCGCGCTCAAGGGCAGCCGGTGTGTGGGCCCCCTCGACGCCGGATGTGGCCGTGTGCACCCAGGCCAGGCGCGGGGCCCGGCTGAGCACTCGATCGAAGGCGTCGGGCCGGAGCCATCCGCGAAGCATCACCTCGACGTCGTCGAGCGGCCCGTCTGCAAGACCCTCGACGGAGATGGTCACGATCCGGGCGCCAGGCGCCGCCGCCCGGATCCGCTCGAGATCACGTGATCGGTAGCGCGCGGACAGGATGGGACTGAGCGCGATCCCGCTTGGGGCCCTACCCGGCCCGGATCCCGCCCTGATCGTCATGCGTCGGCCGTATCGAGTACGCGAGCGATCCAGCGCTCGGGCGCCCCGATCTCCCCGTCACGCGGCAGCGTCTCGGGTCCACCCCAGAGGCGGGCCAATGCATCCGCGCCGCGTCGCTCGGCGATCGCCCGGACGAACTGCTCCCCTTTGCGGTATTGCTCCATCTTGAGGTCCATCCCCGTCAGCCGGAGCATCGATCGCTCGAACGCCGTCCGCTTCGCCCGCCGTTCGTGGAACCGGGCGCTGATCAGCGCGACGTCCGGGACGAGGTCGCGCCCGACTTCATCCATCACATAGTCGCTGAACCCCTCGAGCAGGCTCATGACGGCCTGGACCTCACGAAAGATCGCCTTCTGTTCGGGGCCCATCAGTCGCTCAAGCCAATGGTCGCCATTTGCCTCACCCCGAAGCGATCGCCCCAGGCCCCGGATAGCCTCACGTCCGAGTCCGTGGGCATCCTTGCCGAACAGGCTGAGTTGGCGCTCGAGCCGTTCGGCGAGATACGGCCGGAGCCAGGGATGCGCTTCGAACTCGAATGCATGGGTCGTCTCGTGGAGCGCGATCCAGGTTCGAAACGGCTCAAGCTGCACACCGAGCGACCGTGCGGTCATTCGGATGTTCTCCTCGACGAAGAGCAAGCGCCCGGGTGCCGCCTCGGTCGACAGGAGGGCCAGGTCGTACTGGCCCAGGACGCGCCCGCCCATGAAGCCCAGAAGGTAGCCGAGCTGGCGGGTCGTGACCCACCGATTTGCCAGGGCCATGGTGGCCTTGGCGAGCCCGCCACCCGGCGGGATGACCTGATCGAGCAGATCGGCCTCGAGCTTGCCGATGAGCGAGGCGAATGAACCGGTATTGGCCCGGACCCAGCCCGCGCGATCGACGACACCTGAGCGTTCGACCACGCCTGGCAACTCGCATCCGAGCGCTGCCGACAATGCGGGCACGATGCGGGTCATCGCGGCTTCGTAGGCCGGCTCTGTCGCGCGCAGTTCGAGTCGGGTCAATGCCCCCCGGGCGTTGTCCAGGCGAGCGATCGCAATGCGCTCGACCGCGGGCCAATCCACCAGACCCTGCCGGGCGGACCGCTCGGCTCGACGACCAGCCACGGTCGCGGCGGCCCCCAGGGCCGACCCGATGAGAAATCCGGCCTGCCACACTCGATCCTCACGCCACGATGGACGTTGGGTGGATCGACCCGGACGCGTCGTCATCGGGCGGCGACCGCGAGTTCGATCTGTTCGACCTCCGGAAACGCGGAACCGAACAAGCGCGCGGCCAGCGTGTGGAAGGCGTCCGCATCCCCGGTCGTCAGCTGTCGATGCGTCGGCTCGACGTCGCCAGGGGATCCAAGGCCGTTGACCGCCAGGATCTCGGCCACGGCCGATGCCGTCGCTGTGGCCGAATCGACGATCGCGACCTGCTCTCCAACGAGCGCCGCGATCAGGGGGCGAAGGAGTGGATAGTGCGTGCAGCCCAGCAGGAGCGTGTCGATCTGCTCCGCCTGGCCGGCACGGTCGTGGCCGACCATCAGCAGCGGTGCCAGAGCTGTTTCGACAGTGGCCTCGACCGCCGCTCCCGAAAGGTC
>SPCO01000123.1 GCA_004525275.1 Thermomicrobiales bacterium
CCGAGGCCTTGATCAGGTCAGACGTCAAGATTCTGGACCTTGCGCGCTTCTGACTTGATGAATTCCTTGCGCGGCGCGACCTTCTCACCCATGAGCATCGTGAAGATGCCGTCCGCCGCGGCTGCGTCCTCGCTGTCCACCCGCAGCAGGGTCCGCGATTCCGGGTTCATCGTCGTCTCCCAGAGCTGATCGGCGTTCATCTCACCCAGGCCCTTGAACCGCTGGACCGACAGGTTCTTGACGTTGAATTCCTTGATGACCCGTTCACGCTCCGTATCAGACTGGGCGTACCGGGTGACCTTGCCCGTGCTGATCCGATAGAGCGGCGGCTGGGCGATATACAGGTACCCCGACTCGATGACCTGAGGCATGTGCCGGTAGAAGAAGGTCAACAGCAGCGTCCGGATGTGAGCGCCGTCCACATCGGCGTCGGTCATGATGATGATCCGGTGGTAGCGCAGCTTGGCGATATCGAAGGTCTCGCCGATCCCCGCCCCGAGGGCGATGATCAACGGACGGACGTTCTCGCTCGAAAGGATCTTGTCGAGCCGGGCCTTCTCCACGTTGAGCAGCTTGCCGCGTAGCGGCAGGATCGCCTGGTTGCGCCGGTCACGACCCTGCTTGGCCGAACCACCGGCCGAGTCGCCCTCGACGAGGTAGAGCTCGCTGCGGGCGGGATCGCGTTCCTGGCAGTCGGCGAGTTTGCCGGGCAGCGACATGCCATCGAGAGCGCCCTTGCGGATGACCAGGTCGCGTGCCTTTCGGGCAGCTTCTCTTGCGCGCGCCGCCGTGAGGCATTTCTCGATGATCCGACGACCATCGGCCGGATTCTCGTCGAGATACTGGCCCAGGCTGTCGGCGACCGCGGTCTGGACCTGACCCTTGACCTCGGCATTGCCGAGCTTCGCCTTCGTCTGGCCTTCGAACTGCGGGTCGGTCAGCTTCACGCTGATGACCGCGGTCAGGCCCTCCCGGACGTCTTCTCCGGAGAGGTTGCTGTCGGCGTCTCGCAGCACACCGGCCCGGCGAGCCCAGTCGTTCAGCGAACTCGTCAGCGCAGCGCGAAACCCAGTGACATGGCTCCCGCCGTCGACGGTATTGATGTTGTTGGCGAACGCGAGCACGTTTTCCGTATACGAGTCGTTGTATTGGAGCGCGACTTCGACGTTGGTCGTTCCTTCCCGACGATCGACATAGATCGGGCGGCTGTGGAGCGCTTCCTTGTTGCGATTGAGGTGGCGAACGAAGGACTGGAGGCCCCCCTCGAAATAGAAGGAACGCTCGCGATCGTTGCGCTCGTCGATCAGGGTGATCCAGACGCCTTTGGTCAGGTACGCCGACTCCCGGAGGCGCTGGCTGATCAGTTCGAACGAGTAGTCCGTGGTCTCGAACATCTCCTCGTCTGCGCGGAAGCTCGTTCTCGTCCCGCGGCGGGTGCCCTGCGGCCCGATCTTCTTGACCGGTCCGGCCGGCTTGCCGCGCGCATATTCCTGGGCCCAGATGAAGCCGTCGCGAGCCGATTCGACGCGCATCCACGAACTCAGCGCGTTGACGACGCTGACGCCGACCCCGTGCAGACCGCCCGAGACCTTGTATCCTCCGCCCCCGAACTTGCCGCCGGCATGGAGCACGGTGTGGACTACCTCGAGGGCGTCCTTGCCGGTCGAATGCTTGCCGACCGGTACTCCACGACCGTCGTCCTCCCCCGTCACCATTCCGTCGGCCGCGATCGTCACCCGGATCGTCTTCGCCTGACCGGCCATCGCCTCGTCGATCGAGTTGTCCACGACCTCCCAGACGAGCTGATGGAGACCGCGCGAATCGGTCGAACCGATATACATGCCGGGTCGCTTGCGTACCGCTTCGAGACCTTCGAGGACCTGGATGCTCGCGGCTGTGTAATCCGAGGATCCTGCCTTGCCGCGCTTGGCGCGCGTGCTCGGTGGGGCGGCCGGCGGCGTCGCCTTCGGGTTGTTCGAGGCGTTCGGACTCGTGTCGGTCACTCGGTTCCTCCGGTCAGGCGCTCGTACAGACGCCCGAGATCTTCGTCGCTGTAGTACTCGATGACGATTCGCCCGCCTCTGCGCGAGCGGGCGAGACTGACCTTGGTCCCGAGCGCTCGGCGAAGATCCTCCTCGACACGCTCGAGATCCGGATCGGACGCCTTGGCAGCCGGGACCCGTGGCTCGGGTTTGGGCTCCCGCAGTCGTCGTACCAGTTCCTCAGTCTGACGAACGGAGAGGTCCTGGCCGGTCACCGAGTCGAGGACGCGATCCTGGAGTTCGGTCGGGAGTCCGCCCAGCGCGCGCCCATGCCCCTCGCTCAGCTGGCCATCGGCAACCGCGGCCTGGACGCCCGGCGCCAGGTCGAGCAAACGCAGCGTGTTCGCCACGGTGGATCGAGCGCGACCGACTCGGGTCGCGACCTCGTCCTGGCTGAACCCGAAGTCCTCGATCAACTGGCGATAGGCATCGGCCGTTTCGAGCGGGTCGAGATCCTCGCGCTGCAGGTTCTCGACCAACGCGAGCTCCAGCTGTTCTCGGTCGGCCAACTGGCGCACGACGGCCGGTATCCGATCCAGACCGGCGGCCCGGGCGGCTCGAAGTCGCCGCTCCCCGGCGATGAGCTGGAAGCCATCGATGACTTCCATCACGAGGATGGGTTGGAGGATGCCGTGCTGGGCGATGCTCGCGGTGAGGGTTTCCAGACCATCGGGATCGAATCGCTTGCGTGGCTGGTGTGGGTTTGGATGGATCCGGGACGTCGGGATCTCGATCGATCCCGACTGACCATCGGTCCGCGGCGGGATGAGTGAAGCGAGGCCGCGGCCGAGTCCCTGGAGTCGATCCGGTCGAACGGTCACGAAGCCACCGCGAGTGCGCCAGCTGACGGATGGGAACGGTCGCCGCGACCGTCGCGGATCAGTAACTCAGCCGCGAGCGCTGCATACGCTGCCGCGCCGGTGGATTCTGGGGCGTATTCGGCGATCGGCATGCCATGGCTGGGTGCCTCCGACAACCGGACATTGCGGGGGATGACCGTGTCGAGGACGCGATCGCCGAGATGCCGCCGGACCTCCGCGGCCACGTCCGCCGAGAGCTTCGTCCGACCGTCGAACATGGTCAGAACGACTCCCTTGAGGACAAGCGTCGGGTTGAGGTGGTCACGAACGAGATCGAGCGTGGCAAGCAGCTGGGTCAATCCTTCCAGGGCGTAGTACTCGCATTGCAACGGGATAAGCACGGAATCGGCGGCGGTCAGGGCATTCACGGTCAACAGACCGAGTGATGGCGGGCAATCGATGAACACGTAGTCGTAGTCGTCGACGATCTCTGTGAGGAGGCGGGCGAGCCGTCGTTCGCGCCCTTCCAATGGCGTAAGTTCCACTTCCGCGCCTGCCAACGCGATCGATGAAGGGACGATATCGAGCCCCGCGACGGGACCCGCGACGGTAAGTTCTCCGATATTCATGCCTTCGACGACCGCGTCGTACACCGAACGCTCGATCGAATAACGGTCGAGGCCGAGGCCGCTCGTCGCATTTCCCTGGGGATCAAGGTCGACGATGAGGACACGTTCGTTGGCCGCGGCGAGGTAGCTCCCGAGATTCACGACCGTCGTGGTCTTGCCGACCCCGCCCTTCTGGTTTGCGCAGGCGATCGTCTGGCCCACTCAGTGTCCTGCTCGGATCGTTCTCACGATGCTGGATTCTACCATCGCTGGCCCTTCTCCTCCCGTTCGGGCGGCCTCCACTAGAGTGTTGCGTGGAGGACGTACCCGGGCGGTATTCGCCGCGTACCTTTGGATCACCCGCCTTGTCCGTCGGAACGGGCTGGCCTGGGTTGTTTCACGTGAAACAACGCCGATCGACCCGGAGCCCTGGAGCCTCCGTTGCCCGGATCGCGGGTCCGTGGGATACTGCGCCAGAGGTCGCCGCCGTTCGACCGTCACACGAGGGACCGTGCGGGCGGGCGCGACCTTCGGCCAAACCGCCGAGGACCGACTCGCCCGATGACCCTACTGCTCGCCGCGGTCGGTGCGACGGTGATGGCCTTGCTGGAACTGACCGTAGGCCCATACCTGCGGGTGGGGACCGCCGAACCGCATCTGGTACTCGTATTCGGGATCATCGTGACGGCGGCGGTCGGTCTCGAGGCGGGGCTCGTTTGGGCCTTCGTTGGGGGCCTGGTCCTTGATGTTCTGGTACAACGGCCGCTCGGTTCGACCGCCTTCGCGCTCCTGCTCTCTATGGGTGTCACTGACGCCCTCGGCCACGTCCTGCAGCACCTGCGCCCGCTCGTTCCGATCTTTGCCACCATCCTCCTGAGTCTTGCCTACTCCATGATCCTGTTTGTCGCCTTCAACGCCCTCCGGACACCGATCCCGGTCGCCGACCCCGTGTCGGTCCTTCTGCCAGGGGCCGTGTACGACGTGGTCCTTGCCGCCCTCTTCGGCCCATTGCTCATCTCCATTCACGATCGTCGAGCCGACACGGACCGGGTGGACCGATGAGCGCGTTTCTCGACGAGCGCCCGCGGCCCATCCGCTCCGTGTCGCGGTTCGCGACCTTCGGCCTCATCATCGTGCTTGCCGTGACCGGCCTCATCGGGCGACTGTTCTACCTGCAGATCGTGGACGGCAGTCGGCTGGCGACCCTCTCAGTTCAGAATCGGACGGTCCTCGAAGCCATCCCGGCGCCACGCGGCCTGATCTACGACCGCCGTGGCCGTCTCCTCGTCGCGAATGTCGCCACGTTCGTGGTCAAATTGCGGTCCGCCGACTTGCCGGTCGACAGCCGACCCGTCGTCGTCGCACGCCTGGCGGCCCTCCTCAAGAAGGATCCTGCCGACATCAATGCCACGATCGATGGCAACCCAGGGTCGACGTTCGACCTCGTTCGGATCGCCAGCGATGTCGATGAGGCCACCGCACGTCTGATCTCCGAGGCCGACTTCGACCTTCCGGGGGTGGAGGTCGCCGTCGAGGCTCGCCGGCAGTATGCCGATGGACCCTTGATGTCGCAGATCCTCGGCTACACCGGCCCCGTCAACGGCGACCAGCTCAAGGTCCTTAAGGATGAGGGCTACCTGCCCGACGACCTGATCGGCAAGGCCGGGCTGGAGTCCAAGTACGAGGCCGAGCTTCGTGGGATCTATGGCAGTGAGAGCGTCGAACGGGACGCATCCGGGCGCAAGACCCAGGTCCTCCAGACCGTGACGGAGGCCCAGCCGGGGGATTCGCTGCGGCTCACGATCGACACAAAGCATCAGGAGGACGCCCAGAAGGCGCTGGTTTGGGCGATGCGGA
>SPCO01000210.1 GCA_004525275.1 Thermomicrobiales bacterium
CGGATGACCGATACGGTCAGATTCTTGAAAAGGCTGAGGCGCGGCCCCTGCTTGCGGCTGAGCTTGCGACCACCGATCCGATGGGCCATCGGTCAGGCCTCCGCCCCGTCGTCGAAGGGCTGATCGACGTCGATGCCGTCGATGCTATCGATCCCGTCATCCTCGGTCTCCGGGATGATGAACCCGCGCATACGCAGTCGTTCCTTCATCTCGTCGAGCGACTTCTTGCCGAAGTTGCGCATCCGCAACAAGTCTTCGTCCTTCAACTGCAGCAGTTGGCCGACCTTGACGATGTTGTTGCGCTTGAGTGAGTTGTAGGCACGCATCGGGAGATCCAGCTCCTCGATGGGCATGTCGAGCATGTTGGCCGGCAGCGCCGCGATACCGGTCACCGGCGCTGTCGGAGCGGGGGCCATGCCCACGGTCACGAACGGACGGAACTGGTTGACGAGGATCTCCGCCGATCGACTCAGCGCCTCTTCCGGGCCGACCGTCCCGTCGGTCTCGATCTCGATGGTGAGCTTGTCGTAGTTGGTCATCTGACCGACCCGCATGCTCTCCACCCAGTAGTTGATCTTGCGGACCGGGGTGAAGATCGCGTCGACCGCGATGACCCCGATGGGCAGTGCCTCGGCGCGCTCCGCGCCCAGGTAGCCAACGCCGCGTTCGACCGTCATGTCGACCTCGATCGTCACGTCATCCGTGTCGAGGGTCATCAGGACCAGTTCCGGATTGACGATCTCGACATCGGCCGACTCGGCGATGTCGGCAGCGGTGACGGCTCCCGCGCCACTCTTGATCAGGCGCAGCTGGACCGGGTGCCCAGCGTAGCTCTTGAGTCGGAGCTTCTTGACGTTCAAGACGATCTGGGTGACGTCTTCCTTGACGCCCGGGATGGTCGAGAATTCCTGGTAGATGTCCCGGATCTGGATGCTGGTGACCGCCGCTCCTTCGAGCGACGACAGCAGGACTCGGCGGAGGGCATTGCCGAGGGTGACGCCGTAACCGGCCTGGAGTGGCCCGGCTTCGTACTTGGCGTACGTGCCGACTTCCTCTACGGGCTCGATCTGTGGGCTCTCGAGTTCGATCATGAGTGCGGGTTACCTCGAGTAGTACTCGACCACGAGCTGCTCGTTGAGATCGAGCGGCATCTGGTCGCGGGATGGCGGCGCAACGACGGCCCCGGACAGGCTGGCGGCGTCGATCGTCAGCCACTCCGGCGCCTGATGCGAACGGAGGGTCTCCTTGGCGATCTTGAACGGCTCGCGGGCGCGATGCGACTCGCGGACCTCGATCCGATCACCGGGTCTGAGCTGATAGGACGAGATATTGGTCGGCCGACCGTTGACAGCAAGGTGGCCGTGACCGACGAAATGACGGGCCTGGGCCCTCGAGGAAGCGATGCCCAACCGATACACGACGTTGTCCAGGCGCAACTCAAGCGAACGGAGCAGGTTCTCGCCGGTCACGCCAGGCTGGTTCTCAGCATCGATGAAGTAATTGCGGAACTGGCGCTCGAGCACGCCATACGTGCGTCGGACCTTCTGCTTTTCACGCAGCTGCAGACCGTACTCGCCGACCTTGCGACGGCGGACGCCATGCTGGCCGGGTGGCGTCGGCCGACGCTCGAATGAGCACTTCTTGGAATAGCAGCGGCTGCCCTTCAGAAAGAGCTTGGCGCCCTCCCGGCGGCAGAGGCGGCAGACGGATCCGGTGTAACGGGCCATGAGTCCTCGAGCTGTTTAGACGCGGCGTCGCTTGGGCGGGCGGCAACCGTTGTGTGGGATAGGGGTGACGTCCGTGATGGCACTGACTTCGAGGCCAGCTGCCTGGAGCGACCGGATCGCTTGCTCGCGCCCGGCGCCCGGTCCCTTCACGTAGACCTCGACCTGGCGCATGCCGTGCTCCATCGCGCGTTTGGCTGCACCGTCAGCGGAGAGCGCCGCCGCGTACGGGGTGCTCTTGCGCGATCCCTTGAACCCGGCCACGCCGGCCGAGCCCCAACTGATGACCGCGCCGTTGAGGTCCGTGATGGTGATGATCGTGTTATTGAACGTGGCCTGGATGTGGACGTGCCCTTGTGGGACGTTCTTCTTCTCACGCCGACGTACCTTGACCGCTCGCTTGCGTTCTGCCATGCCTGGTCAGTCCTTCGTCACTTCTTGCGCCGGACGCCGACCGTCTTCTTCGGTCCACGACGCTGGCGAGCGTTGGTCTTCGTGTTTTGGCCACGCACCGGAAGATTGCGCCGATGGCGCACGCCTCGATACGAGCCGATCTCGATGAGTCGTTTGATGTTGAGGGCGACCTCTCGGCGCAGGTCGCCTTCGACCTTGTAGCGCCGGTCGATCAGCTCTCGCAGGCGGTTGGTCTGCTCCTCGGTCAGGTCGCGGACCCGGGTATCCGGGTTGATGTTGGTCTGGGCAAGGATCTTCTGGCTGGTGGGCAAGCCGATCCCGAAGACATAGGTAAGGGCGACCTCGACGCGCTTTTCGCGCGGGATATCGACGCCGGCGATACGTGCCATCGGTTACCCCTGCCGCTGCTTGTGTTTCGGGTTGGTGCAAATGACCATCACGGTGCCGTGGCGACGGATGACCTTGCAGTTGTCGCAGCGCGCCTTGACGGAAGCTCTGACTTTCAACGGATCCTCGGCGTTCTTTGTGGTGACACTACTTGAGGCGGTAAGTGATCCGGCCGCGAGTCAGGTCGTACGGAGACAACTCGACGCGAACACGGTCACCGGGCAGGATGCGGATGAAGTTCATCCGCAGTTTGCCGCTGATGTGGGCGAGCACCCGGTGGCCATTCTCCAACTCGACCGCGAACATGGTATTCGGGAGCGGTTCGA
>SPCO01000011.1 GCA_004525275.1 Thermomicrobiales bacterium
ACGAAGCCGACCCAGCACTCCGTCAAGGAGCTCCGCAGTATCGGCATCCAGCCGGACGTCATCGTGCTCAGGTCCGACCACCCGGTCCCCGACGAGATCCGCGAGAAGATCGCGCTGTTCACGGATGTCGCAACGGACGCCGTCATCCCGGCTGAGACGGCCGACACGATCTACGAAGTCCCGCTCCAGTTCGAGGCATTGGGTCTCGGCCGCCTCGTCGTCCGCGAACTCGGTCTCGGCGATCCGGACGTTGAGCCCGACCTGACTTCGTGGCGTGCCCTGGTGGCGCGAATCAAGGCGCCCAAGCCGATCGTCGAGATCGCGCTTGTGGGCAAATACATCGAGCTCCCCGACGCGTACCTGTCGGTGACCGAGGCGCTCCGCCACGCCGCCTGGGCGCACGAGGTCGATGCCAAGGTTCGATGGGTGGATTCCGAGACACTGAGCCACGAAAACCTGCACGCGCGACTCGATGGAGTGGCTGGCATCCTCGTTCCGGGCGGCTTCGGCCACCGGGGCATCGAAGGCAAGGTCCTAGCCGCCCACTACGCCCGCGAGCACGGGGTCCCGTATCTGGGCCTGTGCCTCGGTCTCCAATGCGCCGTCATCGAATTCGCGCGCGATGTCGTCGGAAGCTCGGACGCCAATTCGACCGAGTTCGACATGTTCACCGAGCACCCCGTCATCGATTTCATGCCTGACCAGCGTGAGATGGAAGACAAGGGCGGCACGATGCGTCTGGGTCTCTATCCGGCCAAGCTCGCCCCAGGATCGAAGGCCGCCGCCGTCTACGGCACCGAGGTCATCTACGAGCGCCATCGCCATCGCTTCGAGGTCAACAACCGATACCGCCAGACACTCGAGGCAGCCGGGATGCTCCTCTCGGGCCAGTCGCCCGACGGTCGACTCGTCGAGATCGTCGAGTTGAAGGACCATCCGTGGTTCGTGGCCAGCCAGTTCCACCCGGAATTCAAGTCGCGCCCGGAGCGCCCGCACCCGTTGTTCGACGGCTTCGTGGCCGCGTCGCTTGCCGTCCGCGATGGGCGCGAGGCGGTCTTCAAGGCGCGGCCGGTATCGACGGAGACGACCGCGCAGTCGGCGCCCGGTGCGGAATCGGAGTCGAGCGTGGAATCGGAGTTGGGCGCGGACCCGGCGCCCGCCGTTATCGTCGAGTCCGTCCCAAGGACCTGACCGTTCGGGCGATCGCGGGTCCGGCGCTAGAATTCACCGACATCCTCGTCCATACCCGGAGCCCTGCACCCATGAAGATCTTCCTCGACACCGCCGACATCGGCGAGATCCGCCAGGCCGCCCGCTGGGGCGTTCTCGACGGCGTCACCACCAACCCATCGCTGTACGCCAAGGTGGGCGGCTCCTACGACGACATCCTTCGCGAGGTTTGCTCGATCACCTCCGGGCCGGTCAGCGCCGAGGTCGTCGCCGATGACGTCGATGGGATGCTCGAGGAGGGCCGACATTTCGCCACCCTCGCCCCGAATATCGTGGTCAAAGTCGCCATGTCGGAGAACGGGCTGGAAGCGATCAGCCGCCTCGCCGAGGAAGGCATCAAGACCAATTGCACGCTGATCTTCACGTCCAATCAGGGTCTGCTTGCCGCCAAGGCCGGCGCGTCGCTTATCTCTCCGTTCGTCGGCCGACTCGATGACATCAACCAGGACGGGATGATCGTCATCCGCGAGCTGGCCGAGATCTTCGCGATCCACGAGATCGAATCCGAAGTGCTCGCGGCATCGATCCGCAACCCGCTGCACATGACCCAGGCCGCACTGGCCGGTGCGCACGTCGCGACATTGCCGTTCAAGATCCTCCAGCAGATGGTCCACCACCCGCTGACCGACAAGGGGATCGTCCAGTTCAAGAAGGACTGGCAGAAAGCGCGCGAGTCGGCCGCCGCCAAGGCCTGACCGATCGGGCGCCGGCCCGATCAGCGCAAGTCGACGACCCATTCGCCAGCACGCATCACTCGACGAACGCGAAGGTCGGCGTCGAGTTCGACGAGGTCGGCCCGCTGTCCGACTCCGATCCGACCGCGGTCGACGATCCCGAGCAGCGCCAGTGGGTTGCGGCTGGCTGCGGCCACGGCGCTCGGCAACGACAAGCCCGAGTCGACGAGCTCGCTGACGGCGTCGTCGAGTCCGATGACCGAACCCGCCAGGGTCGTCGTTCCGGCGAGGGTCGCGCGCAGGCCCTTCACCTCGACCTCGAGACCGCCGACCCGAAGACGCCCGTCGCCGACACCGGCCAGGGCGATCGCGTCGCTGACCAACAGCAGCCTGTCGGCCGGCTTGAGCCGGATGATCAGCGGCCACAGCGCTCGATCGACATGCAGACCGTCCGCGATCAGTTCGACGAAGACGTCGTCGTCGAGCAGGGCGGCGACAGCCAGCCCGGGTGCGCGATGATCGAAGCCTGACATCGCGTTGAAGAGGTGGGTGGTCGACGTGGCGCCGGCTGCGTAGCCGGAACGAGACTCGGCCACGGTCGCCCCCGAGTGACCGAGCGAGACCGTCACTCCCTGTTCCCGGAGCCAGCCGATCAGCTCGGCGGCCCCCGGCAGTTCCGGAGCGATCGTGACGATCCTGAGACCATCGAGCAGGGGTTCGAGCTCCGCGCGTGGCACATCGGCGGGGGAGCGCAGTGCAGCGCGGTCGTGAGCGCCACGGCGAGCTTCGGACAGGAACGGTCCCTCGAGATTGAAGCCGAGCGGTGCGGCGCCGTCCGCGGGTGACCCGGGTAGCCAGTCGCGGACGATGTCGGCAAACCGGACGAGTTCGCCGATCGGTGTCGTCACGGCCGTTGGCAGGAACGACGTCACACCGCGCCGGATCAGGTGGCGAGCCATGCCATCGAGGGCGGTCGGGCCGCCCATCGCGTCGTGTCCGCCGCCACCGTGGACGTGGAGGTCCACGAACCCCGGGGCGACGTACGGGCCTGAAGCCCCACGGACATCGTCATCCGCCTCGACGCCGACGATGGCACCGTCCTCGATGACCAGGCGGCCCGCCGTCACGCGGTCGTCGAGGACGAGGCGGCCGGTGACATCGATCCGGGTGCTGGTCACGGTTCGTCCTCCACGCTTGGCAGGCCCGACGGCTCGACCGCGGCCATGAGTGACAACGTCAGTATGTCTATGGTTCGGTCACAGGGACAACGGCCCTCCGTCCGGCGTACGATAGTAAACGCTTACTTGCCCCGCCTCCCGATCGACGGAGCGTGCCATGGCCTTGAACCTCGACGGCTTGATCCCGGCCACCGTCCTGCCGATGGATGCGGACGGGCGGATCGACGAACCGGCCCTGCGGTCGTATGTGGCCTGGGTGGTCGCCCAGGGCCCGGTCGCCCTGGCGATCAACGTGGACACCGGCGAGGGTCCACACCTCACCCACGACGAGAAGGTCCGCATCCTGCAGATCGTCGGTGATGCGACCGATCTGCCGATCGTGGCCGGCCTGGCCGGTCCATCGACCGACGCGGCCGTCCGCCAAGCCAAGGACTTCCGATCGGCTGGCGCGGACGCCCTGCTCGTTTTCCCGATCCCGGCCTACCTGAGCCAACCGCTCGACCCGCGCGTGCCGGTGGCCTATCACGAAGCGATCGCGGATGTTGGGTTGCCGCTGATCCTTTTCCAGCTCCAGCCCGCGCTCGCTGGGGTCAATTTCGAGACGGACACGCTCGAGGCGATGGCCTCGGTCGACGGGGTCGTGGCGATCAAGGAAGCGTCGTTCGACGCGCGACGGTTCGTCGACACCGCACGCCTGCTTGAGCAGCTGCCGCGTCGGATCACGCTCCTGACCGGCAACGACAATTTCATCCTGGAGTCATTCCTCCTCGGCGCGACCGGAGCGCTCATCGGGTTCGGTGCGGTGATGACCCGGGAGCAGGTCGACATGATCGCCGCCTGGCAGGCCGGTGATACCGAGACCGCGAGGGCGCTCGGCCGACGGGTCCAGCGGCTGGCGGACGTCGTGTTCGGGGCCCCGATCGGCGACTATCGGGTCCGACTCAAGGAGTGCCTGCGGATCCTCGGGGTGCTGGAGAACGCCACCGTGCGCCGGCCTCTCCTCCCGATCTCCGACGACGAGCGGTCATTCCTCGCCAGCGTCCTGGCTGAAGTGGGCCTCCTCGAAGCCGGCGCTCCGGCGGCCGTCAGCGGGCTTTCGCGATGACTGCCGAGCCCGCGGATGTCCTCATCATCGGAGCCGGCGCGTCGGGCGGCGTCGTCGCGCTGCGGCTCGCCCAGGCGGGGTTCAAGGTCGTGTGCCTCGAGCAGGGCGAGTGGCTCGATCGCGCGGACTACCCGGGCGACAAGCTCGATTGGGAGCTGAAGTCGCGCAAGGATTGGGCGACCAGCCCGAACGTTCGCGGACTAGTGCAGGACTACCCGATCGTGGAGGATGACAGCCCGGTCTCGCCACTGATGTACAACGCCGTCGGCGGATCCACGATCATCTTCGCGGGCGCATGGCCGCGAGCGCTCCCGTCCGACTTCAGGGTTCGTTCGCTCGACGGTGTCGCCGACGATTGGCCGATCGACTACTTCGACTTGCTGCCGTACTTCTACCGAACGGACCGACAGTTCGGGGTGTCCGGCCTGCCCGGAGATCCGGCCTATCCGCCGGATACCGAAGACGCGCCGATGCCGCCACTGCCGATCGGCTCGGCGGGATTGAAGGTGGCGCGTGCACAGACCAAGTTGGGTTGGCATTGGTGGCCGGAGTTCAATTCGATCAACTCGACGCCCTACGACGGTCGGCGGCAGTGCGTCCAGAGGAGTACCTGTCAGTCGGGCTGCAACGAGGGCGCGAAGGCATCGACCGATCTGACCCACTGGCCCAAGGCGGTGGCCCTGGGAGCGCGCCTCGTGACGGGCGCTCGCGTCCGGCGGATCGAGACCGATGCGAGCGGGCTCGCGACCGGCGCGACCTGGATCGATCGTGACGGCACCGAGCATTTCGAGGCGGCCAGGGTCGTCATCCTCGCGGCCAATGCGATCGGTACGCCGCGGCTCCTGCTGCTGTCGTCCTCGCCGAACCACCCGGATGGGCTGGCGAACTCGTCGGGGCTCGTCGGCAAGCGGCTGATGATGCATCCCTTCGCCAACGTCGGCGGCCTGTTCGAGGAGCCGCTCATGAGCTGGCAGGGACAGTTCGGTGACTTGATCGAGTCGCTCGAGTTCTACGAGACCGACGAGAAGCGGGGTTTCGTCCGTGGGGCTCGATGGGGTCTGGCGCCCACCGGAGGCCCGATCAACACGGCGCTCCCCAGCCGAGCCGGTGAGCAGGTCTGGGGTGCGGACCACCACGGCCACGTCAGGGCCCACCTCGGCCACGGTGCGAATTGGGGGCTCTTCGCCGAGGACCTGCCCGACGAGGCGAACCACATCACGCTGTCGACGACGGTCGCCGACACGTCCGGCATCGCGGCGCCGGAGATCCACTACCGGATGTCGGACAACTCGCGGCGCATGCTCGACTTCCATATCGAGCGAGCCAAGGAGTCCCTTGATGCCGCCGGCGCATACAAGATCGAAGTCGACCGGCTGATGCGCTATTCGGGCTGGCATCTTTTGGGCACGGCCCGGATGGGCGACGACCCGGCGGTGTCGGTGGTCGATCGCTGGAACCGTGCCCATGACGTCCCGAACCTGTACGTCGTCGACGGCTCCTGCTTTGTCACGTCGTCTGGGGTGAATCCGACGTCGACGATCGTGGCGATCGCGCTGCGGGCGGCCGACCATATGATCGAGACGCGCTTCGAGCAGCGGGTGCCGGTGTGAGTGCCGTCGCCGCCGACCCGCTCGCGAGCCTCGACGCCGGCGAACGCGCGAATCTCAGCGCGATCGCCGACCGGCTCATCCCAGCCGCGCACGGGATGCCGTCGGCGGCCGACGTCCTCGGTGATGACCGCCTCCGATTCGTCTTGAACGCCCGCCCGGATCTTGTCGAGCCGCTGCGCGTCGCCCTCCGGTCCGAGCATGGTGGCGACGTCGCAGCACGCCTTGACATCCTCGGTCGTGATGATCCAGCCGCGCTCGGAGCGCTCCAACTGGTGGTCGTCGCCGGCTACTACACCGACGGGCGCGTCCGGGAACTCATCGAGTACCCGGGTCAGGTGGCGATCGAGATCCGATCCTGGGAGTACCCCGCGTATCTCGAGGAAGGGCTCATCGACGCCGTCATGGCACGTGGGCCGACTTGGCGTGATCCGACGACCGGGGAGCGGGCCGTGATCCCGGATGCACCGCGTACCTATGAAGAACGCTGGTCGACCGACGCCGGGTCGCCCGAAGGAGGACCTGATGGCAACGATCGCGCCTGATCCGACCGAATCCGCTGCCCAGGGCTGGCTCGGGTCCTTTGTCCAGACGTGGCGCCCAGGGACCGGCGCGCCGATCGAGGATCGCGAACCCGCGACCGGGAAAGTGTTGATCACGATTCCCGGATCCACCCCGGGCGATGTCGCCCGCGCGGCGGCGATCGCTGCGGCCGCGCAGCCGGCGTGGGCCGCCACGAGCTACCAGGAACGGGCCCGGATCCTTCGACGCGCGGCCGAGATCTACGAGGCGCACCGCGATGAGTTCGGCACCTGGACGCAGCGCGAGACCGGCGCCGTGTACGGGAAGATGCACCACGAGTCCAACTTCGCGTACCACGAGATCCTCAACGCGGCCACGCTGCCATCGCAGGCCTATGGATCGCTGATGCCGTCCGCCGTCAAGGGCCGATTGTCGATGGTCCGGCGCGTCCCGGCGGGCGTTATCGGCGCGATCACGCCGTGGAACTCGCCGTCCGTGCTGGGGATGCGAGTCGTCGCTCCGGCGCTGGCCCTCGGCAATGCCGTCGTGCTCAAGCCGGATCCGCAGACGCCGGTGGTCGGCGGAGCGATGTTCGCCGCGGTCTTCGCGGAGGCGGGTCTACCCGAGGGCCTGCTCCAGGTGGTCGTCGGCGGCGCCGATGTCGGCGAGGCGATCGTCACCGACCCGAACATCACGGTCGTATCGTTCACCGGCTCCACGGCCGTCGGGCGGCATGTCGGGGAACTCGGAGCGCGTCTGCTCAAGAAGATGTCGCTCGAACTGGGCGGCAACAACGCGTTCATCGTCCTCGACGACGCGGATATCGATGCGGCGGCGTCGGCCGGCGCCTATACGACATTCCAGTTCCAGGGTCAGGTTTGTTTCGCCGCTGGCCGGCACCTCGTCCATCGCGACATCGCGGACGCGTATGTCGCCGCCCTCACTGAGAAGGCAAAGCGCCTGCGGACGGGCGATCCGTATCGCGAAGAGGTGGAGCTCGGGCCGATCGTCAATGAGAAGCAACTCGGGCGGGTCGATGACATCGTCCAGCGTTCGATCGCCGGCGGCGCGACCCTCGTCGAAGGAGGCACGCACGAAGGACTCTTCTATCGACCGACGGTCCTGACCGGCGTCACGACCTCGTCGCCGGCGTGGACCGACGAGATCTTCGGACCCGTCGCGCCGGTCGTGACCTTCGAGACGGACGACGAGGCAGTCGCTCTGGCGAACTCGAGCGCGTACGGACTGGTCGCCTCGATCTACACGCGGTCGGTAGGACGCGGCTTGGCCATCGCCGACCGGATGCGCACGGGCATGGTCCACATCAACGACGGGACCCTGAATGACGAGGCGATCGTCCCCTTCGGTGGCATGGGCGACTCAGGCAACGGCAGCCGCTACGGCGGCGAGGCGAGCCTTGACACGTTCACCGAATGGCAGTGGGTCACGGTCCGCGACGAACCACCGACGTTCCCGTATTGAGCCGGGACCAGATGGCTTCCATCACGGACGTTGCCCGGCTGGCGGGCGTCTCGACGGCGACCGTCTCGCGGGTGGTCTCGCTTGCCCCGTACGCTGTCAATCCGGCCACCCGCGAGCGCGTCCTTGAGGCGGCCCGTACGCTCGACTACGTGCCCAATGCGCTCGCTCGCGGGCTGCACAAGAGCCACGTCCCGGTGGTTGGCGTGATCGTCCACGACATCACCGACCCGTACTTCGCGGAGGTGGTCCGCGGGGTCGAGGACGCGGCTTCGGTCGGGGGGTTCCTGGTCATCACCTGTAGTTCGGACCGCATCGCCGAGCGGGAGCATTCGTACGTGCGCCTGCTTCGCTCGATGCGGGCGTCAACGGTCATCTTCGCGGGCAGCGGGTTGACGGATCCGGCGCTCAACGCCGAGTTGGCCATGCACCTCAACGCGATGCGCGCATACGGCGCCGCAGTCGTCCACTGCTCACCACATGCGCTTGGTGACGCCGAGATCGGCATTGACAATGCGGCCGCGATGGAGGGCATCGTCGTTGCCCTGGCGAACCTGGGGCATCGCCGGATCGCGTTCCTCGCCGGTCCCGCGTCTCTGTACGTCTCGCATGAACGACTTGAGGGGTATCGGCGTGGCCTCGCCGCCACCGGGATCGGATCCGACCCGCGCCTCGTCGTGAGCACCGGCTTCAACCAGGAGAGCGGCGCACTGGGTGTCGATGCGTTGGTCGCCGCCGGCGCGCCGTTCACGGCGATCTGCGCAGCCAACGACCTGCTCGCGTTGGGGGCCATACAACGCCTCGCCGAGCTTGGCCTCGACGTCCCGCGAGACGTGTCGGTCACGGGTTTCGACGACATCCCGACTGCGGCCATGGCCAGCCCGTCCCTGTCCACGGTCCAGCTGCCACTCAAGGAGATCGGACGACGAGCGTTCGCGTTCGCCGAGCGAGTCCTGGCGGGCGAAACACCGAAGAATGACGTGCTCCCGACGACGCTCGTCATGCGCGGCTCGACGGGCGCGCCACCGGCCGAGGCCGCCGAGGCCGCCGCGATCCAACGTGTCCCGACCGCGGTCGTGGCCTGATGGGCGCGATGCTCGCTGGGCGGATCGTGCTGGTCACTGGCAGCGCTCGTGGGATCGGCGCCGAGGTGGCGGTCAAGGCTGGCAGCGAGGGGGCGACCGTAGCGGTCCACTATCGAAGCTCGGCGGATGCGGCCGAGCGGACGCTCGCACGCGTTCGAGACAGTGGCGCGAAGGCCGACGCATTCGCTGCGGACATCCGGGACGGTAGTGAGGCGGCCCGACTTGTCCAGCGGGTCATCGATCGGTTCGGGCGCGTGGATGCGCTGGTCAACAACGCCGGGCTGACCCTGGTGGGTCCGTTCCTGGACATCGAGCCGGCCGAATGGGACGACGTCATCGCGACGGACCTCACGGCCGCCTTCTACACCTGCCGCGCGGTGTTGCCGGGGATGGTCGAGCGAGGCGATGGGTCGATCGTGAATGTTGCCTCGCGGCTCGGCCAGATCGGCATTGCGGAGACGGCCGCCTACAGCGCCGCGAAGGCCGGACTCATCGGATTGACCCGGGCGCTCGCCCGCGAATTCGGGCCGCATGGGATCCGGGTGAACGCGGTGGCTCCCGGCGTGATCGAGACCGACATGACGACCGACCTGGTCGACAGCGAGGAAGGTCAGCGGCGATTGCGTGACATGCCGTTGGGTCGGTTCGGTCGGCCTGAGGAGGTGGCCGACGCCGTCATCTTCCTGTTGTCCGATGCCTCGAGCCTGTTCCTCGGCCAGACTCTCAACCCGAACTCCGGCGGTCACATGCCATGACCAAGGTCATCGACGTCCGCGAGGCGGTCGGGCTGGTCAGCGATGGGAGCACGCTCCTGATCGGCGGGTCGGGGGCGGGTCATGCCGTGCCACAGCGATTCATCGACGAACTGGCGGCCGTCTTCACGGCCGAGGGCCGACCGCGCGACCTGACCACGGTCCGGATCGTCGGGAGCGGCGACTTCGCCGAGCGCGGCTTCTCGCAGCTGGGACTACCCGGGCTGATGCGCCGGACGATCGGCAGCAACATCGGCAACGAGCCCCGACTCGGAGCTCTCGTCGAGGCGGACGAGATCGAGGCCTACTCGTTCCCCCAGGGGGTCCTCTCGCAGCTGACCCGCGAGATCGCCGCCGGGCGGCCGGGGCTGGTGACCCAGGTCGGGCTCGGGACGTACGTGGATCCGCGGCAGACCGGCGGCAAGCAGAATGCGTCGACCACGGAGGACCTCGTCGAGGTCGTCACACTGCGCGGTCGGGAATGGCTCCTCTATCACGCCTTTCCCATCGATGTCGCGGTCATCCGCGGGACCACCGCGGATGAGGACGGCAACCTGACGATGGAGGGCGAGGCCGTCCAGGGCGAGATGCTGGCCATGGCGATGGCCGCCCACAACAGCGGTGGGATCGTCATCGCCCAGGTCCGCCAGCTTGCGCCAAGAGGCAGCCTGCCGCTGCGGGCCGTGAAGGTGCCGGCCGCCCTGGTCGATCACGTCTACGTCGACCCCGACCAGTGGCAGACCTACATCACCCGCGACTCGCCCTTCTATGCCGGAGCGCTGCGCAAGCCGGTCACGCCGGAGCTACCGCTGCCCCTCGACGTCCGCAAGATCATCGCCCGACGGTCGCTCCTGGAGTTCCCGCCGGGGGCGATCTGCAACCTCGGGTTCGGGATCAGCCAGCTGATCGGTCGGGTGGCCTGGGAGGAAGGCATCACCGACCAGCTCGTGCTGACCGTCGAGCAGGGCATCTTCGGTGGCGTGCCGGTGGCCGGCAACGAGGGCGGCGCCGGGTTCAACTACCAGGCCATGATCGACCAGCCGGCCATGTTCGACTTCTACGACGGTGGCGGGCTCGATATCGCCAGCCTGTCCTTCGCCGAGGTCGACGCCGAGGGCAACGTCAACGTCCACGCCTTCGAGGGTCGGGTCCGCGGTCCGGGCGGGTTCCCGAACATCAGCGCCCGGACTGCCAGGATCAACTTCGTCGGGACGCTGACGGCGCAGGGGCTCGAGATCGCCATCGATGACGGCGTCCGGATCGTCCGGGAAGGCAGCCTCGCCAAATTCGTGCCTGCCGTTCGGCAGATCTCATTCAACGCTCAGCTGGCCCGCCAGCGCGGACAGCAGGTGCGCTACATCACCGATCGCGCTGTCTTCGCCCTGGACGAGGACGGACTGATCCTGATCGAGGTCGCGCCGGGGATCGATGTCGAGCGCGACGTCCTGGGCCAGATGGGCTTTCGGCCGCGCGTGGCCGAGACCGTCGCGACGATGGATCGGCGCCTCTACGCGACCGGTGCGATGGGTCTCGCGGCCGACTTCGGGGCGACATCATGACTGGCCTCGTCGAACTCGAGCCGGGGCGCATCGCCCATCTGATCCTGGTGAACCCGCCGCTCAACCTTGTCACGCGTGAACTGCTCCTGGAACTTGACGCAGCGCTCGGGACCCTGGAGACCGCGGCGCCCGCCGACGTCCGGGTGGTGGTGGTGACGGGACGCGGCGACCGGGCGTTCTCGGCCGGCTCGGATGTCGGCGAGTTCGAGGCCCAGCGGGGCGCAGCCGGCCGGGCTCGGCATGAACTCGAGTCCGGCGTCGCGACCCGCCTCGCGCGGCTGCCGATGCCGACAATCGCGGCCATCGAGGGCAACGCCCTCGGCGGCGGGCTGGAGCTGGCCCTGTGCTGTGACCTGCGGATCGCCTCAGAGCGGGCTCGGCTCGGGTTGCCGGAGGTCCGCCTGGCTGTGACTCCGGGCGCGGGCGGCACGCAGCGGTTGCCGCGGGTCGTCGGCGCGGCCCGGGCCAGGGAGCTGATCCTGACCGGGCGGGTGATCGATGCCCGCGAGGCGGAGCGGATCGGGCTGGTCCACCAGGTCGTGCCCGCCGGGCAGGCGCTCGCCACGGCCGACGCGGTGGCTGAGGAGATCGCGACGCGCGGTCCGCTCGCCGTCCGCGAGGCGAAGCGACTGATCGATCTGGCACTCGAGCTTGGCATCGATGCCGGCCTGGCGGCCGAGCTCGATGCGTCGGACCGGATCTTCGCCAGCGACGACATGCTCGAAGGTGCCCACGCGTTCTTCGGCAAGCGCGACCCCGACTATCACGGTCGCTGAACCCATCGCCACACGGAGGTACGACGCATGAGTGAGGTCGGGCGGTTCGGGGTCTTTCTGCCCTCGTACATCTGGGAGGGCGACGGCCCGGAGCGCGCGCGCGGCATCAAGGCCTTCGCCCGCCAGGTGGAGGCGCTCGGCTTCGATTCGTTGTTCATCACCGACCACCTGCTCGCGGCCCGGCGGTTCTACTCCGTCAACTGGCTCGAGCCACTCACCACCCTCGCAGTGGCCGCCGGGGCGACCGAGCGCGTCCGGCTCGGGACATCGATCCTGATCATGCCGCTGCGCAACCCGGTGGTTCTGGCCAAGGAGTTGGCGACACTCCAATTCCTGTCCGACAACCGCGTCATCCTGGGCGCTGGCGTGGGCTGGAACGAGGTCGAGTACGAGGCGGTCGGGGTCCACAAGTCGGAGCGCGGCAAACGAACCGACGAGATGCTCGACATCATGATGCCGCTGCTCGAGGGCGAGCGGGTCACCTACCACGGCAAGTTCTACGACGTGAACGATGTGTTCATCGAACCACGGACCTCGGAGCGACCGCTGCTGTGGATCGGTGGTGGATCACAGCTGGCCGACCCCAAGTCGCCAGATGTCCCGAAGTTCGTCGAATCGGTCAAGGCGCGGACGGTCAAGGCCGACGGCTGGATCCCGCGCCCGACCTGTCCGCCGCCGGACATCGCCCGCGACTGGCAGGAGCTGCAGGTCGCGATGCGCGATGCCGGGAAGGACCCATCGGAAACTCTAGTGGCCCACGAGAACTTCCTGCACCTCGTCCTGACCAACGACCCGGTCAAGGCGCGCGAGGAGCAGCATCGGGCTTTTCTCAAGGTCATGAGCAACGAGCGTGGGCCGAAGTACCTCGAATCCGTCTACCTGTTCGGGACACCGGACGAGATCATCGCCTCGCTCCAGGCTCGCGTGGACGCCGGTGTCGAGTACTTCTTCCTGCACACGATGACGCCCGATCCGGCCCAGCTCCAGCAGTGGGTCGACGAGATCATCCCGAACGTCACGTTCCCGGCGACCGCGGGCCCGGTCCGTCGCCCACCGTCCCCCTGGCGATGACCCGACGGGTCGGCCTGATCGGCAAGCCGCTCAGGCGACGCCATTCGCAGGTCATGCACGACGCCGCGTTCGATGCGGCCGGGATCGATGCGCGCTACGTCCTGCTCGAACTGGATCCCGACGAGGTCGAGGCCTCGGTGGCGGCAGCGCGCGGCGAGGAATGGCTCGGTCTGGGCGTCACGGCGCCATACAAGCGGATGATCGCCGGCCTGTGTGACGAGATCGCGCCGGAGGCGGCCGCGATCGGGGCGGTCAACAACGTGGCCCGGACCACCGAGGGTCGGCTCGTCGGTTTCAACACCGATGCGCTTGGCTTCCGGGCCGGTGTCGAATTTGCGATGGAGCGAACGCTTACCGATGCCTCGGTCGTCGTCGCCGGCGCCGGTGGCGCCGCCCATGCGGTCGTCTTCGCCTGTCTCGATGCGGGGGCGTCCCGGGTCACGATCGGGAACCGTACGCTCGAGTCCGCCGCCGCGCTCGCCGCCCGGTTCGCCGACGTTGGGCCGGGAGCAGTTTCGGCGGTGACCCTGGATGACCCGGTCTTCGGCGCGGCGCTCCGGACCGCCGACCTGGCGGTCAACGCGACGACGGTCGGGATGGTCGACCAGGGAATGACGATCGATGTGGCGGGGCTGCCGGCCAGCGCGACGGTCTTCGACCTCGTCTACGTCCCGCCCGAGACGGCACTCCTGCGAGCGGCCCGTGAACGCGGTCTGCGCGCGGCCAACGGCTCGGAGATGCTCATCGCCCAGGCGGCCGCCGCATTCGAGCGCTGGACCGGGCTCGCCGGGATGGCCGATGTGATGCGGGCGGCCGTCGCCCCGCTCCTCGCCGACCCGAACGTTCGAGCCTGACCGATGCGACTCGCCACCGTCATCGAAGATGGCCTCCCAGCGGTCGCGGTAGTCGTGGACAGCCGTTGCGTGCTGCTCGACATCCCCGATGCCGCGATGCGGTCGGTCCGCGGGATCGCGGGGAGTGGCCCGGCCGGTCTCGAGCGGATCAGTGCCTGGCTGGAGGAGCAGCCCCAGCGGGCCTTCCGCTCGCTCGATGCCGTCGAATTCGGACCGGTCGTGCCCGACCCCGGAGCGATCTACACGATCTGGCGCAACTACGCGGATCCGGGCGATCCGGGCGACGCCCTGCCCGATCGGCCGATGGTCCTCGGCAAGTTGCCGTCGTCGGTGAGCGGCCACCGCTCCATCGTCTCCTGGGATCGGGTGCTGACCACGAACGTCGATGCGGAAGTGGAGCTCGGCGTGGTGATCGGTGCGTCGGCGACGGCCGTGACGCCCGCGACGGCGATGCGGCATGTCTTCGGGTACACCTGTATCAACGACATGAACGCGACCGACCCGTGGCTCGACGGCGATCAGTGGCTCCTCGGCAAGTCGATGACCGGCTTCTGCCCGGTCGGCCCGTGGGTGGTCACCGGCGACGAGATCGACCCCCGCGGTCTCCGCCTTGGCTGCACCATCGACGGGATCGCCATCCAGGAAGGCAACACGAACCAGATGCGCTACTCGGTCGCCGAGGTGATCTCGTACATCAGCCGCCATGTGTCCCTTCGGCCGGGTGACCTGATCGCGACCGGGACGCCCGGCCGGCTGGCCGGACCGATCGGACCTGACCGCCGGCTCCAGGTCGGTGATGTCGTCACCGTCTGGATCGACGGGATCGGCGAGTTGACCACGAGCATGGCCTGACAGAGGACAAGGAGGAGACCGCGATGAAACCGCCAACCGTGTTCCTGGGCGAGATGACCGACCCGGAGGTCGAGGCGTTCCTGGCCGACCACCAGACCGTGATCGTGCCGACGGGGTCGACCGAGCAGCACGGTCCCCACGGGCCGCTCCTGACCG
>SPCO01000168.1 GCA_004525275.1 Thermomicrobiales bacterium
AGGGATGTGCTCGCGGGCCTACGGCCGGTCCTCGCGGACGACGCGGTCGTCGTGCTTGTCATCGGTGACGTCGAGACGGATCGCGGTCGGCGTATCCGGGGCGGCATCGACCTCGCGGCGCGCGTCTGGGAATCCGCAGCCCGGCCGGAGGGCTATCGCCTGGCGGGCGTCGCGCTAGACGATGTCGCGGCCAACCGGAAGATGACCAAGCTGTGGGGCAACGAGGCCGGGCGCGCGACCAAGACGGATCGCATCCTGGTCCTGGGTGCCACGGAGGCCGGTCGACGGCGGGCCATGGCCGCCGCTCCTCTCGACGTGGACTGGACCTGGCCCCCGAGGGCATTGCGCGCCCTCTGACGCCGGCGGCTGACCTAGAATGCGGCCATGCAGCAGATGTACCACCCGTCGGATCTGGCCTCGATGGATCCGCTCGTGCTCATGAAGAACCTCGACCACGTCCGGATGACAAGCCGGCGCCTGTCCTACATCCTCCAGCAACAGGTCCACCTGTACACGCCTGAGGCAAACCAACTCCGCGAACAGATCGACCGCTATGTCGAGGCAGAACGACAGATCGAAGGCGAGATGGCCAGGCGTCACATCCGGGCCTGATCCTCCGGAACATCGAGAACCCCCGCCGATCCGGCGGGGGTTCGTCATGCCGTCGATACGACGGGAAGAAGATCGAGCTGCGTTTCAGGCGGGCGTTGGGGCCAACGTGAGCCGGACCGGTTCGATATCGGGCTCCGTTTCCGCCTGGATCACCACCGCGACCGGGCGCTTGAGCGCCTGCTCCTCGGCCATCACCTGTCGGGTCAAGCCCGCCAGGGCCGGCATATCAAAGAGCCCGAACCCGATGCCGAGACCGGACAGGTCGTCCGCGTCGAGGCCGCGGAAGAGACTGCGACCCGCCACGGCGCACATCTCGTCGTACAGCTCTGGCCAGCCAACGCGTCGACGGCGGTAGCAAAACCGCACGAATTCGACGGCATCCGGGTCTGGGGTCTCGGTGGCGGCGCTGCGAGGATCCATCGATGGCATGCCTCCTCAAATGAATGGTCGATCGGCGGGCGGCCGCGGGCAATACGAAACCACGGACCAGCAGATCGGGCGGGCGGCCCGACGACCGGACGCGGTTCATGGACCCGGTGTCGCGCCTCCTCGGGGCTTCGACGACCGGTACACGACCATGGTAGGACCTGCGACCGGGGCCCGGGAAGGGGGCTTGTCCACGACTTCGTCCACCAAGTTATCCACACGAACAGACGTTCGGCGAACGCCTGTCCGGTCCGAGCGTGGTCGGTGTCAAGATCCCAGGCGAGTGACGCCCAGACCGGGGCGATCGGTCAGGACCCAGCGATGATCGGGGTCGAGCCGGAGGCCCTCGAACGGATCGTCGGCGAGCAGGAGACAGCCATCCAGATCCACCCACTCGGCCAGCGAGGCGACGGCCGCCGAGCCCGCGATCCCGACCGACGTCTCCTCCATGCAGCCAAGGAACGTCCGGAACCCAAGCGTCCGCGCGTGCTCGAGCATGACCCTGGCCGGTCCGATGCCCCCGCATTTGGCGAGCTTGACGTTGACCCCGGCGACGACATCGACCAGGGCCTCGAGATCCTCGTCATCGACGGCGCTCTCATCGGCAACGATCGGGATCGGCGATCGCTCCTGTAGCCAGGCAAGGTCCCGATAGGCGCGGGCAGGGAATGGCTGCTCGATCAGCTCGACACCGAGGTCGAGGATCTCCGGAAGCAGTCGCTCAGCGTCGTCGCGCGTCCAGCCGGTGTTGGCATCGATGCGGATCGGTCCGTCAAAGACCGCGCGGACGGCGCGCAAGGTCGCGAGGTCCTGGGGCCCGCCGCACTTGATCTTGAGCGCCGGGAAGTCGGCGGCGCGGGCGGCGCGCTCCGCCACGACCTGCGGTTCATCGATGCCGATGGTGAAATCGGTCGGCGGAATGCTGGCCGACAGACCGATCAGCCCATGGACCGGCCGCCCCATGACCTTGCCGACCAGGTCATGAAGGGCGATGTCGATGGCACAGCGCGCGGCCCCGTTCCAGCGGATCGCGCCGGCCAGCGTTCGAGCGATTCGATCGAGGGCTTCGGCGACGTCCTCTGCCTCGTAATCGATCCCGGCGTCCTCGATGGTCGACAGCAGATACGGAAACACCGCCGCCATCGTGTCGGGTGTCTCGCCGTAGTACCGATCCGGGTAGCCCTCCCCCACTCCGACGACGCCCGGGACTCGATCGTCGCGGAGCTCGACCACGACGGTCGTGACCACGTCGTCAGCACTATCGTGGTCGGAGCGCGCGATCCGGAACGGATCACGCAACGCGAGGCGCAGGACTTCGTGACTCAGGTGGAACGTCACCGGTCTGCTACCCATGGCAGGGCATCGACCCGCTCCCGGATGACCGACCACATTCGGTCCGGACCGAACCGGAATGGGTCATCCGCGGGAAGACCGGTCTCGGCCGCGATCTCCGAAATGACGCGCCGGGCCTCGGACTCGTCCGCGATGAGCGAAGTGTTGAGCGCGACGGCAACCACCTGCGATGGCGCGACCAATCCGGCGATCTGCTCGTGCAGGGCGATGAACGGTGAGAGCGAGGCGATCGGAAAGGAGGTCCCCGGCAGGCGGTCGAAGTCGTGCTCCTCCAAGCCAGGCTTGTGGACCATGACCATCGCATCCGGGGTCGCGCCGTGGATGAGCGCAAGCGTGACCGACGAATACGCTGGGTGGTCGAGCGACCCCTGGCCCTCGACGATGACCCAGTCGCCGAGTCCTTCGCCCTGCTCGACGAGCCCCTCGATCGTGCCCTGGGCAAAGTCGCTGACAAGTCGGTCGACGGCCACGCCCCAGCCCTCGATCATCATCCCGGTCTGTCCGGTGGCCACGAATACCGCGCGATCGCCAGCCGCCTCGGCTGCGCGCCGGAGTTCCAGGGCCACGGACATCTTGCCGATCGCACAGTCCGTGGCGACGGTCAGGATGATGCGCTTGCCTGCCCCGTGGCGGCGTCCGGAGGTGATCTGGAGATCCTCCGGCGGTCGCCGATAGTCGATGATCGACGTGCCGCGGGCCGCGGCGGGGGCGGCGAACTCCGGGTCGTCCCCGATGAATGTGTGCAACCCGGACAAGACGTCAAGACCGGCTGCGATCGCCGCCAGGATCACAGCCCGCCACGAGCTCGGCAGGCGACCGCCTGCCGGTGCGATACCAAGGAGCAGGGCGTCCGGCCGGGCGGCGAGTGCCAGTGCCTCGTCCAGCGTTGCCAGGATCGGGATGTCCTGATCGGGCAAGTACGCCGCCACATTCTGGCCGGCCTTCGTCGAATCGAGTACGGCGATGACTTCGTCCCGCCCGTAGCGAATCACACCGTAGGCGGTCTTGCCACTGTGCGGGCCGAACGAACCTTCGGCCAGGATCACGAGCTTGCGGGGTGCTGGGGCCGACGACATCAAGCTGAGTGTACGGAAGTCGCGGCCACCGCGAAGTGCGAGGATGGGGCGATGAAAGACGAGGTAGCGTGGCGAGGCACCGAGTCGATGGCAGAGCCTGGACCGCACGACGAAGTCCATCGCGTGCTGGATGCCGTCTGGCGCATGGAGGCGCCTCGACTCATCGCCTCCTTGACCCGGATCGTTCGGGACGTGGGGCTCGCCGAGGATCTCGCTCAGGACGCGCTGGAGGCGGCGATCCGGCAGTGGCCCGATTCCGGGATCCCGGACCGGCCGGCGGCCTGGCTGATGGCCACGGCCAAGCATCGGGCGATCGACACCATGCGCAGGCGAACGACCGCCCAACGCAAGGTCGAAGAGCTAGGGCGTGACCTCGAACTGGATCACGAATCCCAACCCGATCTCGACAGCGCGATCGATGACGCCGCGATCGATGACGACCTGTTGCGCCTCGTGTTCATCTGCTGTCACCCCGTGCTGTCGGTTGATGCCCGGGTCGCCCTGACCCTCCGTCTTCTGGGCGGTCTCCGGACGGACGAGATCGCCCGCGCATTCCTCGTGTCCGAGCCCACGATCGGTCAGCGCATCGTGCGCGCCAAGCGGACCCTCTCGGAAGCCCACGTCCCGTTCGAGGTTCCGCAAGGCGCCGATTTCGACACTCGCCTGGCGTCCGTCCTGCAAGTCGTCTATCTGATCTTCAATGAGGGCTACTCGGCGACATCGGGGGACGATTGGGTACGGCCGGCCTTGTGCGAGGATGCGCTGCGGCTTGGCCGTGTACTGGCCGGGCTGGTGCCCGACGAGCCCGAGGTCCATGGTCTGGTCGGCCTCATGGAGATCCAGGGATCGAGGATGCGCGCACGAACGGACGCCACCGGAAGACCGATCCCACTCCTTGAGCAGGATCGAGCCCGCTGGGACCGTCTGCTCATCAGCCGCGG
>SPCO01000222.1 GCA_004525275.1 Thermomicrobiales bacterium
CACCTGGATGCCCTCGTCGAGGTCCCGCAGCTCGGCACGGTCGCGGTCGATGTCGCCTATGGCGGGATGTTCTATGTCATCGCCGACGCGCAGCGGTTCGGGCTGCGACTCACCCCGGATGAGGGCGCCGACATCGTGCGTATCACCGAGATGATCAAGGCGGCCGCGAACGAACAACTCCCGGTCGTCCATCCAGACCAGCCCGGCTTTGCCGGGATCACGATCGGGCAGTTGTCCGGCCCGGCGCACGATCCCGTGAACAGCCGGCGCAACGTCGTGACCGTCTCTACGGGCAAGCTCGACTGGGAGCGCCCGGCGACCTGGACCGGGGCGATCGATCGTTCACCGTGCGGGACGGGGACCTCCGCCAGGATGGCTTCACTCCACGCACGCGGCGAGCTGGCGGTCGGCGACGCATTCCGCCACGAAGGCATCCTCGGTACGGTCTTCACCGGCAATGTGCTTGAGGAAACGTCGGTCGGAGAGTACCGCGCGATCGTTCCGAGCATCACCGGTCAGGCCTGGATCACCGGGTTTGCCAACTACGTCGTGGACCCGACCGACCCATTCCCGGACGGCTTCACGGTCGGCGACATCTGGGGCTAGGGCGTCTCACGAGATCAGCGGCTGGCGACCGCTCGCAAGCCCTGGACCGCCCGACCCATTCGGGATGGTCGCAGGGCTCCCTCCGGCTCGGACTCCATCTCCGCTTCCTCAGCGCTCGTCTGCGCGTAGAGCACCACCCCGATCCCGGAGATCGCCGCGCACAGGAGTAGTCCGCTGGTGACATTCACGAAGCCGAGCTGGAGCAGGGCGCTCATCGCAAAGGCGGCCGCGATACCGCGTGCGCCGGTGATCGCATTCCAACCGGCCATGGCCGAAGCTCTCGATTCGATCGTCGTTTGGTCGCTGACGGCTGCGGCGATCCCGACGTCGATCGAGGCGCTTCCGGCACCCGCACCGATCGCCGCGATCCACAGGACACCCACACTCGGGGCAAGCGCGTATGCGACCAGGGCGACGAGCCCGAAGGCACTGCCGATGCGCATCGCGACGAGCGGTCCGCGCCGATCGGCCACCCCGCCCCAGATGAGGAAGAAGATCGTCGTCGCGCCAGCAGTCATGATCCCGATGATCCCGACATCCGACAGTGAGAGGTCCAGTCGATCGACGTTCACGATCGCGTACAACGGAACGGCGGCGATCAGGCCGCCGCCGTAGAACCCCTGGGCCAGGGCGATCCTTGCCAGTACTGGTCGCTCGCGAAGTGCCCGGATCGAATCCCGAGCGGAGAACGCGGTCGGACGTGTCGCCGTCGGTGCCCGCAGACCGGCATACGCCGAGGCACAGACGAGTCCGACTGCTCCGGCCAGCGCCACGGCCGTCAGCCCACCGACGCGGTCGGCAAAGATCCCGCCGGCAAGGGCCGCGGTCGCTGCGGCCCCGGCCTTTACTGAGCCAGCGACCCCGACCAACCGTCCCAGCATGCGGGCTGGGTACATGGACCCCCAGAGTCGGAGATAGAACGGGCCGGAGAGGGAGAGACTGAGCCAGAAGGCGAAGGTCACCGCGATCACCACGAGCGGCGCCGAGGAGACGATGAGGACGAGCAGCGATGTCGCGCCCGCCCCACGGATCATCCCCAGCTGGCGTGCCGAGCGTGGACCGACTCGTCCGGCGAAGATGCCGAGCAGGTTCGCCACGAACGGCGCCGCGGCCAGCGCGGCCAAGCCGATCGGTTCCAGCCCCCCACGCCGAGCGATCGTTGGGAGCAGGGTGGTGATCAAGGCGACCGTCACGCCCGCCCCGACTGCGGCGACCAGGTCGAGGGCGAGATTGCGCCCGAGCGCACGCCGGCGCACAGATGGATGGAGAAGCGACCGGTTCACGAGGTACCTCGAAGCAGCCCGTTCCGGCCTGCGAGGTGAGCTGTCGGGCTCGGCGTTGGGTTCGCCGTCGCGTGTCGCGATTTGCCCCGAGGACTTGGGTCCCCCGTCCTCCTTGCGGAGGTTCGGCCACCGTCAACACTATCAGTCATCCTGGAGGTCGTCCTGTGGTTCCTTCGTCAGGACCGGCCGACTACCATCGGCGCCGTGACCACGAAACCAAACATCCACATCTCGCCGCTCCTCGTCGCCGGTTTCAGGCACCCCGACGGCAGCGCGCTCGCGGGATCACCGGGCATCGGCATGGCCCATGCGGTCATCCATCCGGACGGGTCCTGCTCTTCGACACCCGGATCGGCATGGGTGAAGCGAAGATCGAGAGCGCGTATCGACCGCTCGTGCGCAGACTTTCCGACCTCATGCGTGCCCACGGCATCGAGCCCGACGACGTCGATGGCGCTGGCGAATTCCCACCTCCATTTCGATCATCGCGGCCAGAGCGCGGCATTCCCGGGGGCGCCCGATCCATGTCCAGGCGCGCGAGTGCGATGCCGGGCAAGCCGCCGAGTGCACGGTCCCGTCCTCGTTTGATTGTTCGGCCACGACGATCGGTGGTAGCATCCCCGGTCCG
>SPCO01000094.1 GCA_004525275.1 Thermomicrobiales bacterium
CGCTGTGGGCCGCCATCCAGGCGCGGATCTCGGCGATCGAATTCGACTTCGCGGCCTGGGCCGAAGAACGCTGGGCGCGCGCGGCGGCGATGCTTGACGGCCCGGAGTTCGACCTGTGGCTGCGGGCCGCCCGGGGCTAGGCCGTGGTTGGCTCGGAAGGTGGCCCGGCGTCCAGCTCAGCCGCGCATCCGCAGGCCACGCGGATCGACCAGGACATCGGCCGTGATCGTCACCGGGACCCGCTCGTCGAAGACATCTAGCGCCAGGTGCGATCCTTCCGGGAGCCTCGCGGGAAGGTATGCGTACCCGATGGTCCGTGACACGGTCGCGCCGAAGGCCACGCTGCGGACGCGTCCGATGACGTGGCCTTCCGAACGGACCGCCTCACCGCCGAACACCGGCAGGTACCCGTCCCGATCGTCGACGACGATCGTGCGCAGCTGGATCGTTTCCCCATCGCTGGCCCGGTTCTGACGGACGAGCAGGGCCTTTCGGCCAGCGAACCCGGGCTTATCGATGCGGACGAACGCTCCGAGTCCGGCCTCCTCGGGCGTTTCGAGCATGGTCATGTCCGTCCCGTAGTAGCGGTAGCCCTTCTCCATCCGAAGCGAGTCAAGAGCGCGATACCCGAACGGTATGAGATCGTGTTCGCGACCAGCGCGCCACAGGGCGTCCCAGACCGCCACGGCCCCCGTGGCCTCGGCCGTCAACTCCCAACCGAGTTCGCCCGCGTAGCTGATCCTGGTCGCCAGCACCTCGACGCCGGCCACGCCGACGATCCGGGCCTGCCGAAGGGGCAAGGCGGCATCCGATACGACCTCTGCGGCGCCGGACGCGGCGGCGAGGACATCCCGGGCCCGCGGGCCCCACAGGCCGATCGTCGCAAAGTCCGCCGAGACATCCCGGATCGTGACGGTCTCATCGGCCACGGAATGGCGCAACCAGGCGAGGTCGGACGCCAGGTATCCGGCGCCGGTCACTACCCGGAATCGGTCCGTGGCCAAGCGGCTGACGGTGACGTCCGCGACCATGCCGCCGCGGTCATCGAGGAACGGCGTGTAGATGACGGCGCCGGCTGGGCGATCGATGTCGTTCGCAGCAACGCGCTGGAGGAGTCCCAGAGCCCCCGGACCGTTCACCGCAATCTTCCCGAAAGAGGAGAGGTCGATGATGCCGACTCGCTCGCGAACAGCGCGTGCCTCCTCGCAGACACGCCCGAACCAGGGCGGTTCTGCCCAACCCCAGGTCGCCTGATCCCGGCCCGACCGGCGCCATGGTCGACCCGGTTCGTGGTGATCGGCCCGCTCCCAGCCCGCCTTCGTCCCGAAGACGGCACCCAGCTCCTGGAGCCGCCCGTGCAACGGCGAGAGTCGTCTGGGGCGCCCTGAAACGTCGGCGTCGAAGGGATAGCGCAGCCGGTAATAGTCCGAATACGTCTCACGGCCGAGGCCAGCCGCGAATACGGGGTCGCGATACGTATCGCTGAAGCGCCATGCGCGGTAGGGACCGACATCGAGCCCGGGGTCGCCAGCCGTGATCCAGCGGGCGATGGCCCGGCCGATCCCCCCGCCTCCACCGAACCCATTGAGCGATAGCCCGGCAGCCACCCAGAAGCCACGGACGCCAGGCAACGGCCCGAGCAGCGGGTTCGCGTCGGGCGTCATCGCATCCGGGTGACAGACAAGACGGATGGCCTCGGCATCGGCCAGGAACGGGAAACGACGGATCGCCCCGGCCATCAGCGGGCCGAAACGCTCCCAATCGGGCGTCAACGAGCGATCGGCGTGATCCCAGGGGACGCCGTCCTCCCAGCGCGAACGCGGATCCAACTCATAGCCGCCGAAGACCATCCCGCCATGTTCGCTCCTGCCATAGACCAGGTTGTCCGGATCGCGAAAGCACGGCATGTCGTTCGGCAGCTCGTGACCGGCGACGGCGCGCAAGGCCACGTGCTGATGGTCGACGGGCGTGGACGGGATGAAGCCCCCGACCATCGCGGCGATCCGTGGGGCCCACATCCCGGCGGCGTTGACCACGGTCTCCGTCGTGATCCTGCCTTCCTCGGTGAGAACGGCGCTGATCTCACGCCGGGCGCTCAGCTCGAACCCCGTCACCCGGACACCGGTTCGGATCCTCACCCCGAGTGCCCGGGCAGCATCGGCGATCGCGTACGTCGCTCCATGCGGGTCGAGGTGCCCGTCGCCCGCCAGGTGGACGGCGCCATGCAGCGCGTCGGGCGAGATCGACGGCATAAGGCTGCGCGCATCGTCCGGCCCGATGACCTCTGCGTCCAGCCCGATGCCCCGTGCTCGACTGGCGGTCCGCTCGAGCTCTCGGAGCTGGGCCGGGCTCGACGCCAGGCGCAGACTCCCGACCGTCTCGAATACCCCGAGCTGGCGATACAGATCGATGCTGTAGCGTCGAAACTGCATCATTGTCGACGAGGGGTTGAAGGCCGTTACGAGGCCGGCAGCCTGGCAAGTGGAGCCCGAGGTGAGCTGGGCCTTCTCCAGGAGGAGGACATCCGTCCAACCGGCCAGGGCCAGGTGGTAGGCCACGCTGCAGCCGGTGATCCCGCCCCCGATCACCACCACCCGCGCCTGATCAGTCTCCATCACGCCACACGATATGACCCCCGGACCCGGCCTGTGCGCCGAGCGTGCAATCGATCGAACCTGACGGTCAGTGACAGCTCCCCTGGCCGCTGTCCGTGAGCTCGCCGGTCGTCGAGATGAACCGCCAGCCGTAGCCCGCTGGCTGCAGTTCGAAGCGAATCACGCCATGGATCCCAGCGACCCGCAGCGCACTATTGTTCGCGGTCGTGTCGAACGAGCGCAGGCTCGTCCCGCCGGTGCCGACGACGAACTCGCGCAGGCCGCGATCCTGATCGACCCGCCCGTCGGGATCCTGCGGTTTGAACCGCTCGTAATCGTGATCGTGCCCGTTGACCACCACGTCCGCGCCGGCGTCGAAGAGCGCTCGCCAGAACGGAGCGACCTCCCCATTGCTCCCGTGTTCGCCGGAACTCCAGCGTGGGTGATGCCAGATGGCCAACGTACACAGGGCGGCGGACGCCTCGAGATCCGCGCTGAGCCAGCGGCCCTGCTTCGAGTCAGGTCCGCAACCTCCGGCCGGGTTGCAGTTCGAGTCGAGGACGATGATGTGCCAGGTTCCCAGGTCGTACGAGTACCAGACGGTCCCTTCGGGCGTCGCCGCCGCACCGAAATAGCCGAGATAGCCGTCCAGGCGGGTCAGGTGATCGTGGTTACCAGGAGCGGGCCTGGTGCGGGCCAGGAACCGCCCCCAGGTTGGCTCGTAGCAGTCGCGGAAATCGGCGCTCGACCCGATCGGATAGGCGTTGTCCCCGGCAGTGAAGACGGTGCCTTCGATCGCGTCCACCAGGTCCGCGGTCTTGGCGTCGCTGTCGCGCCCGCAATCGGCGATGTCACCTGCCCCGACGAGGATCTCGTATGGGCCGCCCGAGGCCGCGGGCTCGGACGCCTCGGGGGTGCCCGACGCTTCCGCCGAGAACGTTGGCGATGGGCTGGCCCCGGCCGTGCCGGGCACCGCACTGGCCGGCGGCGGGGACACCGTCGCCGACCCCACCGGATCCGATCCGATGAGCGCTGTCATGCCCAACAGAAGCGCCACTGTGGCGACGAACACGATCGTTCCCAGCACGATCTTGCGGGCGAGCGGGCGCGCACTCATCGCGGTCCTGTCGTCGCTCATGACCGGGCCGCCTCATCCATCGCGCGGTCGAAGCGAGCGGTCGCTGCCATTGCCAGCAATCGATCGAAACGCGACCCGGCATAGCCGACGAAGTCGATGTCGAGCGTGCTGACGCCTTGCTGAAGGACGCCCCACATCGCCTCGCGGAAGTCCGACACGACACGCATGATCGTCAGGCGCGCCAGCTGTCGCTCGTCGAGAGCGCCGGCATAGGCCTCCAGGAGACTCGCATCCTCGTCCGCTGTCAGTTCATGGTTCGCACTGAGATTTCCGAGGTCGAACAACGGATCGCCCATCCCTGCGTACTCCCAATCGATGATCCGCACCCGATCGCCATCATCGATGAAGTTGGCGTTCAGGAGATCGTTGTGACAGGGTCGCGGCGGCGTGGGCGCAGCTAGCAGGATCGGTTCGATCCGGCGCGCCAAGACGGCGGCTCGCTCATATTCGGGAGGGACAGGCACACCTCGCTCGATCGCGAGCGTCCGGTAGCGCTCGACGACCTCGAGTGGGGCAAATAAGCCGGGGATGCCCGGTCCGTCATGGACACGGCGAAGTGAGTCTGCGATCCGGCGAAGCGTGGCGGGTTCGTGGACGGCTCGCTCGGCGATCGGCACGCCCACGATGAATCGGGTCACCAGATAGCCCTCTGGCCGGATATATCCGATGACCACGGGGCCGACTCCCACGGTAGCCGCGGCGACCGTCGCGGCGTGCTCCGCATCGCGATCGATCCCCAGCAGGTGGGTGTCGTTGCCGGGCATCCTGATCACCCATCGATCGCTTGTGCCCTCGGCCTCGACCTGGAAGTTTCGGTTGGTGATGCCACCCGAAAGGGCGGTCAGCGTCAGCGCCCGACCGGTCAACTCGGGCAGAAGGTCCAAGGCGAGGAGAAGTCGGTCTCGAGGCTCGGCAGCATGGACCTCGGCTTCGCGCATCCCGGCGCACGCTCAGCGGGCGACGGCGCTGCGCAGACTATCCGGGATCGGTCGGTGCATCTCCACGGCCCGGACGTTGGCGGCGACCATCGCCCGCGAGCCGTTGACCCGCAGCTCCGTAAAGAGGTATGCGATCTTGCGTCGTTGCGCGGCCAGGATCTCGTCCTTTGTCTCGAGATCCCAAAGCTCCCGCTTGAACGGACCGATCGCCTTCTTTCGGGTCGTGTACACGAATTGCTGATCGGTCTGGCCCGTCTTGCGCTCAGCCGCGGCGTTGGCGAAGCACCACGACTCGATCTCGCGATGCAGATCCGCAGAAAAGGCCGGGTGCTCATAGAGCGCGTTCTGGAAGCCCGTGGCGAGATGGATCTCGGCGGTCTCGACGGCCGGGAAGCGATGGAACAACTCGTCGGGAAGCGTCGACGCCCCGTGCTGGACGGCGCCCGCCAGCCCGTGCTCGCGGGCGACGATGCCGAGCTCGCGGAGCACCTCGAAGTCGAGTTTCACCTCGGCCACCCCGCCGTCGGGCAGCGGGATGCCGCCATGCGATGTCCCGGTCTGGACGCTGACCTTGGAAATACCCCTGGCGCCCGGTGCGAGCCGGTCCAGTTCGCGCCGATAGCCATCGAGGTAGGCGCGCAGCTCCTCGACCGTCGAATTCTGGGTCCCGACCTCCCCGATCTCGCCACCGACACTTACCGTGACGCCATCCGTCTCGAGCGAGCGGATGAGCCCGGTCAACTCGGCCGCGCGTCGATAGTTCTCGCGCTGCTCCTCGTCGACATCGGGCTTCGACAGGTCGACGAGCGTCGACGAATCGATATCGATGTTTCGATACCCGGCGTCGATCGCCAACCGGCATGCCCGACGGATCTCCTCGGTCATCGCCTCCGGATCCGCCGCGTACTTCTTGGCGTTGAACTGGTAGTGGTCGCCCTGGATGAACACCGGGCCTCGCCAACCGGCGGCGATCGCTCCGGCCAGCACGGACGTTGCGTAGTCGACGGGCCGCTGGAACGTGTAGGTCTGCTCGCTGCGAGCCAACTCCAGGATGACCGCGCCGACGTCCGCTTCGTCGGCCGCCTCGTAGACGATCCGGGCCATGTCGAACGCCTGAGCGCGCAGGTTGATGGCCGGCACCGTGAAGCCGGCGACCTCGCCCCGGGCGCGGGCGTCATAGAGGCCCTGGATGCTTGCGGAGCGCGCGCCCAGCAGCTGGCTCGCCTCCCAGACGAGCCACTGTGCCGTCTCGGTCGTCGCCTCGTCAGATGAGAATGCGGCCGTCCAAGCGAGGTCACGGATACCGACGGCACGGAATGTGGTCTCGTCATCGATGACGAGACGATCTTCATCGAGACGGGCGTTCGGGGCCAGCGTGTCTAACAGGTCGTTTGGCGAAGTCGCGACGTGGGGCATCGGCGGGTGGTCTCCTGTCGGCTATGTCGCCTCCATGGTAGCGACCCGCTC
>SPCO01000025.1 GCA_004525275.1 Thermomicrobiales bacterium
AGCCGTTACCCGAGGTCGCGCTGGACGCTGATGACATCCTTGAGCGTCTCGATCCGGCTCATCACCCGGGCCAACTGCGAGACCGAGTGGACCTGGATCGTGGCGGTCACGACCGCCGTCTGATCCGGCGAGACGCCGACGTTCGCGGCGATGATATTGACCTTGTTTTCAGCGACGACCTGGGTGATGTCATTGAGCAGCCCGGTCCGATCGAAGGCCTCGACCCGGATCGCGATCGGATACGACTCGGATGGCGCAGCTTCCCATTCGACGTCGACGAGTCGGCCGATCTCGCGCTCGTTGATCACGGTCGGGCACCCCTGCAGGTGGACCGTCACGCCCTTGCCTCGGGTGATGAACCCGATGATCGGATCGCCTGGGATCGGGCTACAGCATTTGCCGAAGCGCACGAGCAGATCGCCTACGCCCTTGACCCGGACGCCCCCGGTCCGCTCCTGGCGTGACGGCGGGGCGACCGTCGGCAACGTGCTCTGGACGTCGTCCACGACACCGAGGCGCATGACCACGGTCTGGGCGCTGATCGCGCCATACCCGATGGCCGCCAAGAAGTCGTCGACCGTATCGTGGTTGTACTGCTTTCCGACCTCGCCGATCTGGTCGATGCCGACAGCGGAGATCGACGTCCGGGCCAGCCGCCGCAGTTCGCGTTCGAGCGATTCTCGCCCGTGTACGATGTTCTCGTCACGGTCCTTGCGCTTGAACCATTGCCGGATCTTCTCGCGGGCATGGCTGGTCCGGACGACATTCAACCAGTCGCGCGATGGACCGTGCTCGCCCTTGGTGGTCACGACTTCGACGATGTCGCCGTTCTTGAGTCGATAGTCGAGTGGAACGAGTCGGTTGTTGACCTTGGCCCCGATCGTTCGGTGGCCGACATCGGTATGGATCCGGTAGGCGAAGTCAAGCGGCGTCGCGCCCGCCGGCAGATCCTTGATATCTCCCTTCGGCGTGAACACGAAGACCTGATCCTGGAAGATGTCGAGCTTGATCCCCTCGACGAACTCCGTGGCGTCCGATTCGGAGACGTCGCGCTGCCAGTCCATCAGCTGACGCAGCCAGGCCAGCTTCGCGTCGTACTCTCGGTCGGATTTGGTTCCTTCCTTGTAGCGCCAATGGGCGGCGATGCCGACTTCGCTGACCTGATGCATCTGGTGGGTCCGGATCTGGATCTCGAGCGACTTTCCGTCCAGGGCGATGACCGCGGTATGCAGGGACTGGTAGCGATTGTTCTTCGGGACGGCGATGTAATCGTCGAATTGGCCCGGGATGGGCCGCCAGATCGAGTGGACGATACCCAGCGCGGCGTAGCAGTCTCGGACCTCGTCGACGAGCAGCCGGATGGCATACACGTCGTAGATCTCGCCGAACTCGGCGCTCTTGCGCTGCATCTTCTTCCAGATGCTGTAGATGTGTTTCGGTCGACCTTCGATGTCAGCCTCGATGCCGGAGGCCTCGAGATTCAGGCGAAGCGTCGCGATCGCGCGCTCGATGTAGGTCTCGCGGCCCTTGCGGCGCGTGTCGAGAAGCTTGGCCAGATCGCGGAAGCGCTCGGGCTCGAGCGCCTTGAAGGCCAGGTCTTCGAGCTCCCACTTGATCTGCCAGATCCCGAGCCGCTCCGCCAATGGCGCATAGATCTCCATGGTCTGGTGGGCGATCCGTTGTTGCTTCTCCAGGGGCAGGACAAACAGCGTCCGCATGTTGTGGAGCCGATCCGCAAGTTTGATGAGAACGACCCGGATGTCCTGGGCCGTCGCCAGGAGCATCTTCCGGATGTTCTCAGCCTGCTGTTGCTCGTGGCTATGAGTGCTGAATTTCGAGAGCTTGGTCACCCCGTCGACGAGTTGGGCGACCTCCGCTCCGAATTCCTCCTCGACGGACGTCAGGCTGTATTCGGTGTCCTCTGGCGCATCGTGGAGGAGTGCCGCCTGGATGGCCGTGGTATCGAGCCCGAGCTCCGCGAGGATCTGGGCGGAGGCGATGGGATGGATGACGTACGGCTCGCCGGTCGCGCGCGTCTGGCCCTCGTGCGCCTCGACGGCCCGGTCGAAGGCCCGTCCGACAGGCTCGAGATCAGCGTTGGGATGCTCGGCGGTGATGGCCGCGTACAGAAGCGCACGGAGGGCCTCGAGATCGGGGCTGTCGCCGCCCGGATCCGCGCTGACGACCGGCGCCCGTCGAGGACCGCGCTTGCTGCCAGGGTCGGCCGATGTCTTGGGATGCGGTGTCGTGCTCGCCATCCGGGCAAGGATACCCTCAGCCGTATCCGATCTTGCGCAACGCCGCTTCTGCCTCGGCGCGCTCGTCCCAGGCCATCGGACCATCGGGACCGATGATCGCCTGCTCGTGGCCTTTGCCGGCCAGGAGGACGATATCGCCGGGGCGGGCCTGCTCAAGGGCGGCGGCGATCGCCGATCGCCGATCGGTGATCACGAGCAGGTCGTGGTCGCGACGCTTGCCGGCCATTTCGGCGCCCTGCGCGATCGCATCCACGATCGCGTCGCGATCCTCTCCCCGGGGATCCTCGTCGGTCACCACGACGATGCGGGCACGCTCGCCGGCGACCCGGCCCATCATCGGGCGCTTGGATGTGTCCCGCTCGCCGGCAGAACCGAAGACGGCGATCAGCCCCCCGCCCCGGGATGCCGCGACCGGCGCGAGCATATCGAGCACGGTCTGGAGCGACGCCGGGCTGTGGGCGAAGTCGACGATGACCCCGAACGGCTGGCCAAGATCGACCCGCTCCATCCGCCCGGGCACGACCTCCAGCCCAGAGATGCCGTGCCTGACCGCGGCGGGGTCGAGGCCGACGGCCTCCCCGAAGGCGATCACGGCCAGTGCGTTGTGAACGTTGAATCGACCAGCCAGCCGGACTTCGACCATCGAGGCGCCGGACGGCGCGTCGTACCTGACCCGGATCCGATGCGAATCCTCCTCGACGCTGGTCGCCCGGATGTCGGCGGCAGGATCGGTGCCGTAGGTCAGGACGCGAGCACCAGCCGCCTGGGCCACGCCGACGAACAGACTGGCCGACGGGTCGTCGGCATTGACGATCCCGGCCCGAGGCCAGGCCAGTGGTCCAACGCCATGCTCGATCTTCTCAAAGAGGCGCAGCTTGGCGTCCCGATAGGCTTCCCAGGTCCCGTGCAACTCCAGGTGCTCATGGGTCAGGTTGGTCAGGATCGCGATGTCATACGCGACATCATCGACTCGACCGAGTGCGAGCCCATGAGAGGTGGTCTCGACGACCGCCGCCTGATCAGCGCCGAGGACCATCGCCCGGAGGGCTCGCTGGAGAGCCGGCGCCTCGGGGGTCGTCGCGTGTTCGACGTTGGCCGCCTGGGTACCACCGATCCGGGTCTCGGCCGTGCCGATCATCCCGGTTCGGATCCCGGCCGCCTCGAGTGCGGCGACGGCCAGGAACGACGTCGTCGTCTTGCCATCCGTGCCCGTGATCCCAACGACCGCCAGGGCCTGGCTTGGGTCTCCGTACCACCAGGCCGCAGCCGCGGCCAGAGCGGGCCGTGGATCGTCCACGACGATCTGCGGGAGATCGACGCCCGCGACCGGGTGCGCCACGATCGCGACGGCGGCACCCGCCGCAGCGGCCGAAGCGACGAAGCTGTGGCCGTCGACGTGCATTCCAGGGATCGCCACGAACAGGGACCCCGGCCGGACCTCGCGGGAGTCATGAGTCACGCCCAGGATCCCCAAGCCGGCGAGACTTGCGGCTCCGATGGGCTGGTCAGCGAGTCGGGTCTCGAGCACGCGGACGCCCTCCGCCTGACCATGGCCAGTCAAGCGCTCAATCAGGGTGCCGAGTGGCTCCGGTTTGGTCGGTTCCGCAGCTGCCAGGAGGTCACCGATCGTGCGCTTGGTCATCGTCGTCCCGCCAGGCCCGCCAGCCGACTTGCGACGCGGCCAAGCTGGTAGCCGCGTTGGTCATACGCCCGTTCATGGGCGCCCGTCAATGCCAGCCAGCGCCCGCCGAATGAGGTCTTGTGCTGATAGAGGCCATACAGAGCGTCGCCCTTCTGCGGTTGGCCACGAGCGCCAGCCGTGTCGACGCCTCCGAGATCCATCTCTGTAGAGCCTTCGCGAATGGCCAGCTGGATCGCCCGCCAGCGCAGGAGATGCAGCGCACCCGGATGACTGGCTCGCATCGCTGCATGATCACCCGAGTGCACGGTCGACAGACGTCCACCATGGCGGTACAGGATCAGGCCGGCGAGGTCCTCGTTCGCCGCGCGATCCAGGCGCGCCTCCAGGTAGACCAGGTGGCCAGCCGCGAGCGCCGCCCGCCACCACGAGACGAACCCGGCTCGCGGTCCGAAGCTGAACTGGCGACGTTCGCCGGTCTCGAGGAGCAGATCGTAGAAGGCATCGAGTGCCCCGTCGGACGGCTCGGTCGGAGCCACGAAGCCCTCACCTGCGCCATCGGTTCCGGCCCGGGCATCGTGGCGGACCACAGTGACGCCGGCGGCCTCGGCAGCGCGGATGCGTTGCCGGGTCGACTTGGCCGTGGCCTGCAGCACGGTAGACTCGTCCGCTCCGGGGCCGAGCGGCAAGCTGACACGGTGACGCGACGGCTGGATCTCCTCGATCGCATGGAACCCGGCCGCCTCGATCGTCGATCGATACTCCGCCGCGGCGGCAGGAACCTCGGCATCCGCGGCCAGGACATCGATCCCGTCTGCGGCGAGGAAGTCGCCTACCGCGACCAGACGCGACGCGAGGTGCGCTGGGTCCGCCCCAAGCGGGACCGGACCACGCGGGATATACGCGCTTCCGCCGCGGACCATCGGCCAGGCTCGGGTCAAGGCCAGGACCCGCCCGCCGTCGGCACCGACAAGGAACCGAGGCGTCCAGCCGGATCGCCCGCGATGCGCGGCCCATGCTCGAGATTGGTAGACGTGCCCGCCTGGTTCATCCACGCACCGAGCGTCCCAGTCGGCGAGTTCACCCGGGTCGGCATCATGAAAAGTCCGCGTCAAGCTCATTCGGCCGCCTGATCGCCCGTCCCGAACGCCGCGGCCTCCGACTCGCCACGCACGCCATGGCGACGACGCGCCCACGTCGCGCGGCCACGCCGGGCAACCTCGTATACCCGGCGCCCGAACGGATCCAGGACGAGATCCCAGGCCCCGACATAGCGGACCTCACGTCCTCCGAACCCGGTCTTGAAGTGGGCGATCCCCCCAGTCGCCAGGCCCCACAGGTCGTAGCTCGTCGCACCGGCCTCGCGGGATGAGCGGATCGCCTCCCACTTGAGGAGGTAGTTGGCACGCGACTCCGCGCCCGCCGCGGTCATCCCGCCGTACGGCTCGACGACCCGAGGGCCACATCGAACGAGAAACAGCGTCGCCTGCGGTTCGCCGTCGGCCGTCTGGGCGAACAAGAGCCGGGCGTCGCCGGTCGGGGCGAAGGAGCGCCAGATGTCGCGGTAGGCGGACTCGGCTCGGATGAGAAACCCAGCTCGATCGGCGGTCTCGCGGTAGATCCGATAGAACTCGCCCAGTCGCGATTCGTCGCCATCGACCACCCTGATGCCACCGGTCCGGGCCTTGTTGACGTATTGGCGCCACTTCTTTCGGAGATCGCCCCAGAGGCTGGCCTCGTCGGCGCCGAGGTCGATGATCCTCGTGGCATTCGGCTGGATCGCTGCGGCCGGGCGCCAACCGGCCGCACGCAGGGCACGCCGCAGCTCGCCGTCGGGATCGGACGGTCCATCGGTCTCGATCTCCGGGTCGATCCGCAGGTGGCTGATCCGCCCCGCTTTGGACGTGAGCTCGCCGTGCACGGCGGCCGTGAACCGCCCGATCGCCGGACCGTCCCAGCCCATCGTGACCGGGCCGCGCGGCGCATAGGCGAAGCCCCACGGCATGGGGCTGGGCCGCCGGACAAGGATCTGCGCGCCGACCGGGCCATCGGCAATCAGCCGGTGTGCCGTCCAGCCATTGACGGCCTTGACGGCAGCCCAGGCGCTGGTCTGCAGATACGAGCCCGGGCTGCTCTCCCTCACAAAGTGATCCCAGTCCGCCGACTCGACGGCCGTCACGGCCGGCTCGGGCGGCGGAGCAGATCGGCCATGATCCCGACCATAGACGGCAGTTCCGGGATCCGCAAGGCGAGCGAGATGACCGCATAGACGACCCCAAAGGCCAGGCTGACGGCCACGATCGGCACGATCTGGACCAACCGACCGGATGTCAGCGCCACAAACCCATCGACGCCCGCCAACGCGACGATGCCCGCGAGACTCGCGATCGCGCTCCCGATGACAGCCTCGACTCCAACACGTCCGAGGCCGCTGAGCGCGAAATGGGTCAGCCGCCGGGCGAGGATGGCGAGCAGGAAGAGCGCCTCGAGCCAGGCCGCGACAGCGATCGCGAGAGCGATCCCGGGTAGTCCGAGCGACCCCACCAGGATCACGGCCAGCGTGCAGTTGATCGCGACTGCACCGACCGCGGCCGCTACGGGGGTGACCGTGTCCTGGCGAGCGTAGAAGGCACGGGCAAGGACGGCGATCATCGCATGGGCGGTCAGGCCGAGGACGAACCCGACGAGGGTCAGCGCGATCAGGTCAAGATCGGCCCTCGTGATGCTGCCCCCTCCGAAGAGCAGCTCGACCACGGGCTGGCGGAGGATGGCCATCAACGCGGATATCGGGACCATCACGTAGACGAGGAGGCGGAGGGCGCGGGTCAGGAGCGCGGCAAATGCCTCCTCGCGCCCGATCGCGGCGTCGCGCGACAGGGTCGGTAACAGGACGATCCCGAGGGGAACGCCGATGATGCCGAGCGGGATCTGGAGCAACGCGAATGCGAAGTTGAAGTCGGCGACCGCACCCGACGCGAGCAAGCTGGCGAGCGCCGTCACCACGATGAACGTGATCTGGGTCACACCGAGGCCGATGGCCCGTGGTGCCATCAGGGTCAGCGCCTTGCGCGATTCAAGATCGGCCAGGTCGATCCGCGGTTCGTAGCGGAACCCGAGGCGGGCCACGGGTCGAAGTTGCACGAGGAGATGACCCAGGGAGCCGGCGACGACGCTCAGGGCCAGGCCTTCGATCCCAAGGCTCGGACCGAGGATCAGGGCTCCGCCGATGATCGCGAGGTTGTAGACGACCGGGGCCACCGCCGACGCCGCGAACCGACCACCGGCATTGAGAACGCTCGTCGCGACCGCACCCATCGCCAGGAAGATCGGGCTCAGGAGCATGATCCGGGTCAGATCGATGGTCTGATCCAGCTTGGCGCCCTCGAAGCCAGGGGTGATGATCGGGACGACGACCGGGGCCAGGATGAACAGAGCTACGGTCAGAACGAGCAGGCCGATGAGCATGAGGTTGATGACCGTGGAAACGACGCGCCAGGCGCGCGCCCGTTCGTCCGTCGTGAACAGCCCGGAGACGATCGGGATGAGCGCGGACGACAACGCCCCGGCCGCGACGAGTTGGAAGATGAGGTCGGGGATCCGGAAGGCCGCGAAGAATGCGTCGAGTTCCGTCGCCGGGAATGCGTTGGCGATGACGACCACGCGAACGTAACCCAGGATTCGCGCGACGAGGAAGGCGCTCGAAACGATGAGCCCGGCGCGAGCGAGCGTGCTGGCTGCGCTCACGGCGCGGGGGCGCGACGCGCCCTCGGGTGGGCCTCCCGATAGGCGGCCTGCAGTCGACCCGGCGAGACATGCGTGTAGATCTGGGTCGTCGCCAGGTTCTCGTGGCCGAGCAATTCCTGGACGACCCGCAGATCGGCTCCTCCGTCGAGGAGGTGGGTCGCGAATGAGTGACGGAGCGTGTGCGGTGACACGCCGACCGGCAGGCCGGCCCGGGCGCAGATGCGATCGAGGCGATAGCGCAAGCCGCGGACCCCAAGCGGCCCACCAAGGTGGTTCAGGAAGATCTCGACTGGTGGATCTTCGGGCCGGGCGCCTCGTGCGACGAGCGTCGGCCGCCCATCCTCGAGGTAGGCGGCCAGGGCACCCCGTGCCGGGCGGCCGAGCAGACCGATCCGCTCTTTACGGCCCTTGCCCATGACCCGGACCTCGCCACGCCGCAGGTCGAGAGCCGCCAGCTCAGCGCTGGCGAGTTCGCTGATCCGTAATCCAGCCGCGTAGGCCGTCTCGACGATCGCTCGATCGCGAAGGGCAAGGGCGACGTGGATCGGGGCCCGATCAGGATCACCCGCAGCGGCTGCCAGGTCCTCTTCGATGACATCGAGCAGCCGGCCCACCTGTTCGACCTCAAGGACGCGCGGCAGACGGCGAGGCAGGCGCGGTGTGGCGATCGCACCCCAGGGATCCCCGGGCGCCAGGTCGCTCCGGGTGGCCCATCGATGGAAGGAACGAATGGCAGCCAGGCGGTGCGCCACCGACGACCGAGCGTGCCCGTCGCCCAGGACGGCCAGATACGTCCGCAGATCGGTGCGCGTCGGTCGTCGCCAGTCGATGGCCTGTCTGGACAGCCAATCGAGGTAGGCACCGACTGCCGTCGCATAGGCTCGCCGGGTGTGAGGCGAGACGTCGCGCGCCGCAAGCGATCTGAGGAACCGCCCGAGCGCAGGGTCGGTCGAGCCGCCGGTCGGCGCGGCGCTCACGCGTCGGCGGCCGGCTCGACCGGGCGTGAGCGCTTCGTCGCAGCCCGGGTCCCGGCTCGTCCACCGGTCCGCGCTCGGCCAGCGGTCTTCGTCGGCCCGCCGGCCCGTTTCCCGCCACGCCCACGCGCCGGTCGGGCCAATGCCTCGGGGTTCGGAGGCCCGCCTGCGTAGCGCTCGCCCGGCGCGATCGCGGCGGCGGCGGTCTCACTGGTCGAGCCGCACACGAGGCAATATGCCGCCTCATCCTTGCGGGCGAGCGGGCCATCGTCGGCGTCGTGGACACCCCCGAGGGGTTCGTTGTTCGTGGTGAAATCGCAGCGTGGGTAGTTGGAGCAGCCGAAGAAGACGTTGCCCGTCCGGCGCACCCGGCGTGGCACGAGATGCCCGTCGTGGTTCTTCGGGCAGTCGACCACGAACGGGAGAGGATCCGGTGGCGGCGGTCCGTCTTTCTTGATGTACCTGCATTCGGGGTAGCGTGAGCAGCCCACGAACGGACCGAACCGGCCGGTCCTCGTGACCAGCGGCCCCTCGCCGCACTCCGGGCAGACCTCGCCCGTTCCCTCCGCCGGCACCAGCTCGACGATCGGCCAGGGTCGGGTCTCCTTGTGCTCCGGGTAGAGCGAGCAGGCCAGGAACGGGCCGTTCCGACCGAATCGGAGGACCATCGGATGATCGAGTGAGCAGACTTGATCCGTTGACTGCGTCCACGGCGGGATCTCCTCGCCGGCGGCCACCGCATCGCGGAGCGGCCCGTAGAACGAGCGGAGCAGGGGGACCCAAGGGCGCTCGCCACGCGCGATCTCGTCGAGCTCCTCCTCCATGCGCGCCGTGAATCGCAGATCGACGTAGTTGCCGAAGTGTTCGACCAACAGGTCCGTGACGACCTCGGCGACGAGCTCTGGGTGGAGGCGCCGATCCTCCACTCGAACGTAGCCGCGATCCGTGATCGTCGAGATGGTGGCCGCGTATGTCGACGGGCGGCCGATGCCGTGTTCCTCGAGGGCCTTGATCAGCGAGGCCTCGGTGAAGCGCGGTGGCGGCTCGGTGAAGTGTTGGGTCGGGGTCACCACGTCCACGGTCGTTCGATCGCCGTCCGCGAGCGTCGGCAGTCGACCGGTCGCCTCATCGTCGTCTGGGGCGTCGTCGTCCCGACCCTCGGTATAGACCCGTGAGAAGCCGTCGAACAGCACCTTCGTCGCCGAAGCCCGCAGGTCGTACCCACCATCGGATAGCTCGATCGTGGTCGTCTTGAGCTCCTTGGGTGTCATCTGGGAAGCCAGGGCGCGCTGCCAGATCAACCGGTAGAGCCGAGCCTCGTCACTCTTGAGATACCCTTCCATCGAGTCCGGATCGCGGTGGAAGCTCGTCGGTCGGATCGATTCGTGCGCCTCCTGGGCGCCCTTGGCCTTGGTCTTGTAGACGCGACCCTTGGGCATCGTGTATGGCTCGCCATAGCGCTCGCCGATGACCGCGCGGGCCTCGCCCATGGCGATCCCGGCGATGGCGGTCGAGTCGGTCCGCATGTAGGTGATGAGACCGACGTGTCCCTGGGGCGTGTCCGCCCCCTCGTACAGTCGCTGGGCAACGGACATCGTCCGCTTCGGGCTGAACCCGAGGCGCCGGCTGGCCTCCTGCTGCAACGTAGAGGTCGTGAACGGGGCCGCCGGGGATCGTTTCTGGGTCCGCGTCCCGACCTTGGTCACGACCGGATGGAGGTCGCGCATGGCGGCGACATGCCGATCCGATGTGGCCTCGTCGCCGATGTCGGGGGCCTCGCCATCGATCCGAACGAGTTGCGCACTGAATGTCACACTGGATGGAGTGGCGAGCTCTGCTTCGATCGACCAGTACTCGCGGGCAGTGAATGCCCTGATCTCGCGTTCGCGCTCTACGACCAGCCGGACGGCCACAGACTGGACTCGACCCGCAGACAGCCCACGCTGCACCTTCTTGCCGATGAGAGGGCTGAGCGTGTAGCCGACGAGACGATCCACGATCCGCCGCGTCTGCTGGGCGTCAACGAGGTCCATGTCGATCTGGCGTGGGTGGGCGAACGCGTCCTTGATCGCCGGTTCGGTGATCTCCGAGAAGATCACCCGCCGCGTGCGATCCGGAGGAACCTTGGCAGCCTCGGCCACGTGCCAGGCGATCGCCTCGCCCTCGCGATCGAGATCCGTGGCGAGAAAGACCATGTCCGCGGACTTCGCGGCCTTGGTGATCTCCGTCAGCTGCTTGCGGCGGTCCTCCGAGATCACATACTCGGGTTCGAAATCGTGATCGACGTCCACGCCGAACTTGCCTTTGCCCGGGTTCTCGGGTAGATCACGGACATGGCCATAGGACGCCAGCACACGGTAGTCGACGCCGAGGTAGCGCTCGATCGTGCGGGCCTTGGCTGGTGATTCGACGATGACGAGGTTCTTGGACACGGCGCGGAGTGTAGCACCGGGTCATTGGCCGACCTGTATCGGCCGCTCAGACCTCGCGGATGCGGCGCAGGAAGTCTTCGTCGATCTCCAACTCGGATTCCGGTTCTGGCACGACGGGCCGCTCGGGCGGGACTTCGTCAACATCGCTGACCTCGAGGGCATCGCCACCGGCGATCGCGCCAGGCGGGATCTCGACGAAGCGCATA
>SPCO01000135.1 GCA_004525275.1 Thermomicrobiales bacterium
CCATGAAGCCGGTGATGCTCGGGTCGTCGAGACCCTGGACCGCCACGACGGGGGCTCCGACTTCACTGACCTGGGCCGGCACATCGGCGATGCGCAGACGTGTGCCGGCCGGCAACGTGCGCGCGACATCGCCGCCGCCAGAATCGAGGTACAGGCTCGCCTCGTCGTTCAAGACCGACGCGTTGCCCGGGATCTCCAGATCGACCGGGTCGGAGCCCGTGTCACCCAATCCACCGGCGATCACTTCGTCGGTCGTGACGCCGCCCACGCCGACCGCCAGCGAGCGGTAGAAACCCGATGTCGCCTTGTTCGGATCCTGGAAGATCGTGGCGCCCGGCGTCCGGCTCGACGCGAAACTCGTCACGTGGCCATTCTGATTTGGCATCGTCCGCCACATCGACTCGAGCGACTGGTGGGTCGTGAACAGCGCCCGGAGGTACCCCTCGGCACCAGCATGACCGTCCGCGATGACGGCCGAAGCGCCGGCCTTGAGGAACCCGGCGGCGTAGTTGTCGGCGCGCTTGCGGGCCACGGCCGCGGTCGGTTCGGGATCGCCCGGCTCGGAGTTGCCAGAGGCGTAGCACAGGTGATGCAGCAGGACGACAGCCCCGGGGGCAAGATCGAGGGTCGAGACGTACGGCTCCCCGTAATACTTGTTGTTGTAGTCACCTGCACCGGCCGTCGCGTTCAACCCGAAGCCGTCCTTGGTCGTGTAGTTCGGGTCGTAGGTGTACGGGCTCGGCCATCCGTTCCCATGGCCCATATAGATGACGACCGAGGCTCCGATCGCGGCAGACTTGACCTTGCCCCACGTCGCGTTCGGGCTGTAGACCTTTGTCACATCGGAGGTGTACTTGATCGCCTCTGCGTAGGCGCGATCCGCATCGGCTCGGTAGCTCGCCGTCGCGCCATGGGTCGCCCCGACGATGATCACGACCCTCGGTTCACCGGATGGCGAGGTCGCGGCAGCGGCGGGCAGCGTCCCGATCCCAAGACTGGCGGCAAGCGCAAGGGCGACGGCGATCGCGGATCTTCGCAACGATGACTCCCAGTCTGGCTGAGCTCATGGGCTGAGCTCTTGGGCTGACCTCAATAGGCTCGCGCCAGATCCGGTCACGCTCAATCGCGGGATGGTCCGGGGCCTGCTAGCCCCTTCGGTTCACGTCTGGTGCGGAACCGGGCGGACTGGTACGGAAGAGGCTAGAACGACCGGTCGCGCAGGCTGACCACGAGATCTGCGAGCGAGGGGTTCGCCAGGTCGCGCGGCGACAGGATCGGGCGCCCGCCGGCGGGCGGCTGTGCGGTCGGCCACGGTACGTTGACCATGGGGTCGTCCCAGGCGAAACCGAATTCGTCGGAGCCGTCGAACTCGGTGCTCACGAAGTAGACGAGTTGGAGCGGGTCGAGCGCCAGGAATCCGTGGGCGACGCCGGCCGGGATGACGACCCAATCGTCAGCCGCCAGCTCGCGCGACTCCACGACCGCTGGGCCGGACCCGTCGATCATGGGCCGGACATCGACCAGGGCGACGAAGGCACGGCCCTCGGCCACGACCCACAGGTCGTCCTGGCGCCGATGCAGGTGGAGCCCGCGAAGGACGCCTGCCGCCGAGATCGAGAGATTGGCCTGGTTGAACGATCTGCCCGGGTGGCCACTGGCACGCCATAACTCACGAAAGGAGCCTCGCTCGTCCGCGTGACGGACGACGGCGCCAAATCCGACGCCCGGCAGGACGGAGGGGATCGGTTGGTTGGTCACACCCGGCCCCCGAGAGCTCGCAGGAGGGAGGGCGCATAGTCGGCCATCGCCGCCTGCCAAGAGCGCATCGGCTCACGGCTCGGCAACGGTGTCGGTGCGAGGACACCCCAGCGCGGCGGTCGCGACGGACGCTCCCAGGTCGAGGACGGCACATCGACGGTGTCGACCTCGAGACCTCCCCTTTCCAGGGCATCCCGGGCCCACCCGGCTCGGGACGTCAGCCCAGCGTTGATCAGGTGATGGACGCCCGCGACCGCGTCCTCGGCCAGCAGCTCGACGACAGCATCGGCCACATCGGCGATATAGGTCGGCGTCCCCCACTCGTCATCGACCAGCCGGAGCGGTTCGCCAACCTGGCGGGCGCGCACCGCCGCGTCCAGGATCCGACTCGGATAGTCGTGACCGGGTCGACCGAAGAGCCAGGCCGTCCGGGCGATGCCGAGGGCAGCCCCCGGTCGAGCAGCGAAGGCGAGCTCGGCCAGGCGCTCCCCTTCCGCCTTGGACGCTCCATACGGGTTGGCCGGCGAACGCGGGGCCGTCGATTCGTAGGGCGGACCATCGGCGCGAGTGCCGTCAAAGACTTCGTTCGTGGAGACCACGAGCAGGTCGATGCCACGCCCCGCACAGGCGGTCGCGAGGACGCCGGTTGCGAGTGCGTTGCGCTGCATCGCCAGGCCAGGATCGAGGGCGCAGCCGTCGACGTCGGTCCAGGCCGCGGCGTGCACGACGACCTCGGGTCGGTCGCGATCGAGACGGGTCGCGATAAGGTCCGGGGTGTCAAGGTCGAACGCGTCACGAGCCCAGGCCGTCGGTCCGGCTGGTCCGCTGAACGGCGCGTCCTCGAGGGCCTGGACGATCGCATGGCCCAGGCGCCCACGAGCGCCGGTCACGGCAACGCGCATCAGTCGACGACGCCCGAGCCGGGTGGCAGTGCCGAGGTGGCGGTTGCGAGCCGTTGGCCGTACTGGCGCAGATACCAGTCGTCCCACTCACCCGAGCGCGCCGCGCGCCACCAGGCCTCGTTGGCGCGATACCAGTCGATGGTCGCCGCGAGGCCCTTCTCGAACGACATGGTGGGCTGCCAGCCGAGCGCCGCAAGCTTGCGGCCATCCATCGCATAGCGTCGGTCGTGGCCCGGCCGGTCTTCGACCTGCTTGACCAACGACCATGGCTTGTCGAGGTATTCGAGTAACAGGCTGACGACCTCGCGATTCGTTCGTTCCGAGGCGCCGGCGACGTTGTACGTTTCGCCGCGCATACCGTGTCGCAGGACGAGGTCGATGGCCGCAGCATGGTCCGACACGTACAACCACTCGCGACGCTGGAGACCATCGCCATAGAGCGGCAGCGGTCGATCATCGAGGGCATTGGTAACGAACAAGGGGATGAGTTTTTCCGGGTGGTGGTAGGGCCCGTAGGTGTTCGAACCGCGGGTCACGACAGCATCGATCCCATGGGTGATCACGTAACTGCGGACGAGTAACTCGCCGGCCGCCTTGGCAGCCGCATAGGGCGAGCGTGGCGCCAGGGGCGCCTGTTCATCCGCCTCCCCTACGTCAACCGAGCCGTATACCTCGTCGGTCGACACTTGCAGAAAGCGCGGTTGGCCGGGCGCCGACCGACAGGCTTCGAGGAGCACGTGGACTCCGACCACGCCCGTGGTCAGGAACGCAGCTGGGTCCAGGATGGAACGATCGACGTGGGACTCGGCAGCGAAGTTGAGGATGGCATCTGCTCGCCCGACCAGCGGACCGACCGCATTCGGGTCGGCGATGTCGCCGCGAACGAACGTCAGGCGGGCGGCCATCTCCGGATCGTCGCGCACAGGCGCGAGGTTGGCCTCGTTGCCGGCGTAGGTGAGTTTGTCGAGAACGGTGATCCGCGTCCCGTCGCGACGACCGAGCACGTCCCGGACATAGGCAGAGCCGATGAAGCCGGCACCACCGGTGACCAGGAGTCGATCGAGAGCGTCCGTGCTGCCCACCCGTTCAGCCAGGAGAGCGGCTGACCGGCGGGGCCAGCTTGCCCGCCGCGTCGTCCGCGGCTGCCAATTCGGCGGCCCGGAGCAGCGACGGCACGGTCCCCGCGTCGGTCCAGTGGCCGTCATAGACCGGACTGAACAGGCGACCGCCTGGGATGTAGTGGTTGAGTACGTCGGTGATCTCGAGTTCACCTCGGAGCGATGGCAAGAGCTTGTCGATGACGGCGAAGGCATCGCGCCGAAGGAAGTAGACCCCGATCGGGATCAGGTCCGACTTGGGCTGGACCGGCTTTTCCTCAAAGCCGATCACCCGGCCATCGGCGTCGAGTTCGGCGACCCCGAACCGCTCCGGATCGGGTACACGATGGAGTAGCGTCCCGGCCCCATACGGGCCCTGTTCAAAGGCCGTCGCGATGTCGGCCAGGGCGGGGCCGCGCAGGATGTTGTCCCCGAGGACGCAACAGAACGCCTCGTCGCCGACGAAATCGCGGGCGAGCCCGATCGCGTGGGCGATCCCAAGAGCCCCTGGCTGGTAGCGGTAGGTCAGGTCGATCCCGAACGCGGATCCGTCAGCGAGCAGCTCCACGACGTCGCCCACGCTCTTGCCTCCGACGATGACCATGATCTCGCGGATCCCCATCCCGGCCAGGGTCTCGATCGGGTAGTAGATCATCGGCCGGTCATAGATCGGGAGCAGGTGCTTGTTGGTCACGATGGTGAGCGGGTAGAGGCGCGTAGCGGTCCCGCCGGCGAGGACGATGCCCTTCATGACGCGGAAGGGTAGCAGCCGTGATCGCCGGCGATGACGACGCTCAGGGTTTCGAGCTCGCCTGCGGAGCCTTCGTCGGCGTCAGACACGGCTGCTCCCCCTGGGGCAGGATCGCGCCGGAACCGCAGTCGACTGGTTGATCCTCGATCGGCGGCAGGCCTCCGTCGTAGTCGGTGATGATCAGCAGGTACTCGAGCTTGTCGAGGTCGGCGGCCGGCTGCAGGAACGCCGTTTGCACGACGTCGTTGGCATCCCTTCGGAAATCGAGGACCTGGCCGATCAGCAGGCCTTTGGGATACGGCGACCGAAGCCCGCTGCCAAGCTCGATCCCGGCGGTCACGACCTCGTCACCGAGGGCGATGGTCTCGCCCGAATCGATCTGGCTCATGACCAGGACCCCGCCGAGCTCACCGGCGACCTCGCCCGTCGCGGCATTCGACACCAGCTGCCCGATCACCGTCGATTCGCCGTCCGTCAGGAGCACGACCGTGGCGCTGCTGGAACCGACGTCGACGACCCGACCCGCAAGCGCTCCTCCGGCAG
>SPCO01000036.1 GCA_004525275.1 Thermomicrobiales bacterium
GGCGGCTGTTAACCGCTTGGTCGTAGGTTCGAGTCCTACCGCCGGAGCCAATCCCCAGTTTCGTGCTCGCACAGAGCAACCTACGCTTGGATTCTTGGGCGGTTCAGTAGGCTAACGGGGATTCACACCCGACGCTAGATCGTGTGCGTCAGGCGACTCAGCGGTGTTCAGCGATACGCTTCCGGGTCGAGACCGCAGTTCGGGTCCGTGCAGAGCTCGAGGCCGAGATCAGCGAGACCCTCGGCGAGCGCCGTGAAGCCGAGCTTGCCACCGAACTCGCGTGCCGCGATCCCCGCCGGCCTGCCATCGATGAGGATGGGCGCCCCGGAGTCGCCAACCGCCGCGTCCAGGTCCGTGAGCGCCATGCATGGGAAGATCGTGTCCGTCTCGAAGGCGTAGGGCGCGACGGAGAGGATGCGGCCACTGCGGTAGATGCCCCGCCCGTCGGTCTCGACGGCCGCCCCCTCGTGCAGGTCGGGGCAGGCTAGCGGGCGCGCGCCGGGCGCCAGCGTGCGGTAGCCGCCGGGGCCCAGATCCACGAGGTTGAGGTGCCCCCACGGGATCCGGTCAGGCACAAGGACGAGCTCCACGATGTCGGAGCCGGCACAGGTGCGGCCGGCCGGGCAGTCGGCCCGGCGGGCCTCCGCGCCGTAGCTCCCGATGGGTCGCCCAGCGGCATCCTGCGGCGGACTGGCGCGGTCGTAGCAGTGGCCGGAGATCGTGAGCACGATCGTGGTGTCGCGTCGCGCGTAGAAGCCAGCGGTGCAGGACACCATCTGGCCTGCGAGCACCGGCGGGTCGAACACCGGCGAGGTGCGGACCAGGGCGCGTGCCCTGAACGCAACGATGAAAAGCATCGCGACGAGAATGGCTACAAGGGCGAGGAAGAGGGCGCGTCGGAGAGGAAGACGCCGGCGCAAGGCAGTCATCGCGGCTGGAGCTCCCGGGTGCATGGAAAGGGCGGCGTCAGGCCGTCTCCCTCATCATCGGCGGCCGGTGGGGCCCGATCAAGGGACGGCACCCGGGCTGATGGTCCTAGCGATGAGGGCGTCCCCGGCCCCCATGGGTCCTGATCTTGACTGGAGGTGCCCGTGGCATGCTCACGCAGAGCAACCTACTGGAGGGGTTCCGGGTTCATGCACACGCACGCGGCTAACGCGGATTACGGCGGACTGTTGGTCGTAGGTTCGAGTCCTACCGCCGGAGCCACTTTCTCCTCGTGGATCGCCCTCCGTGGGCGACTCAAGGTGACTCTGGTCGATGCGGTCCACGGACTTGGCGACTGTCAGCGTGACTGTCAACGCCCGCTCAACCAGGTCGGGGCGCCCGACCTTCGTCGGCCAGCCGCTGATGATCTACCGTGCTATCGGTGGAGGAGTGGATCAGCGCCATCATCGTCGGCATCTTCTTCGGGCTCGTGTTCGCGCTCGGAGGGTGGATGTTCCGCAGGCTGGCGGGCCGCCTCGATGCGCGGCTGAGTGCCGGCTGGCGGTGGTTGACACTGCCGACGACGGCCGTTCTCAGTTTCGCTGGGTTCCTCGTGTTGCGGCCCCTGGTCGTTGACCAACCCAGGACGCCGCTGTGGTTCGTTCTGGGGTTCGCCGCGATCGCCCTTCTGGTTGCGGGTGCAACCGCACTGGGGGTGGCGCTGTGGCGGGCGATCCGAGCGTTCGGCGGGTGGTCCTTTGGGTTCCGGCGATAGGCCGCACCTTAGGGGCTCTCGCTCGCGTGCCCTCGCAGCGAGAGGAGCCTGGAGCAGGCGGCCAGGATGCGCGACCTCGGTTGTGCGTTCGGGCAGGGGTACCTGTTCAACAAACCGATGAAGGCCGCCGAACTCCAGGCCACCTACGGAGCCACCGGCGTCGATCTGGTAGTCAGCACAAGAACGTCGCGGCTCCCGTGCCGACCAGGAAGCGCCGCACCGCCCCGAGCCTCGCCCTTCGTCAACCCAAGGCAAGCGCTCCGCTGGCCTGATCATCGGGGCGACCACCCACGATTCGGGCCTGCTGGCGCCCGATATCGGTGAGCGCGACGTCAGTTCGGCCAGTATCTCGTCCGGTCCTGGTCTATTCCGTCTCTCCGTCCCGCAGATCCGCGTCCGGACGGAGCAGGTCGGCGGGGTCGGCCATGAAGAATTCCCTCGGCCGCCAACCGAACAGGGGCGCGACGAGGAGACCCGGGACCTGGCTGATCCGGGTGTTGTACCGGTAGACCTGGTCGTTGTACAGCTCGCGTCGGTCGGCGATCATCCCCTCGAGGCGTTCGATCTCGTCCTGCAGATCCAGCACGTTGGCAGCTGACTTGATCTCCGGATATCGCTCGACCACCGCGAACAGGGAGCGGACGGCTGCCGTGGTGGCCTCGGAGTTCGCGGCCTGATCGTGGATGGAGGCACTCGGCGTGTAGGCGGCGCGAGCTTCGGTCACCCGGACAAGGACGTCGCGCTCGTAGGCCATCAGGTCGCGGACGGCGGATACGAGGTTCGGGAGCTGGTCGTGGCGCTGCCTCAGGACGACCCCGATGTTGGACCAGGCCTTGTCGATCCGTTGACGGAGAGCGACGACGGCGTTGTAGGTCGTAAGCCCGACATAGATGAGGACAACGAACACGAGCCCGATAGAGAAGATGGCGGCGATACCAGCGGGGGTCATGTCGCCAACCGGCTGCTGAGGCTCAGCGCAAGGACCATCGCCGAGCCGATCGCGAGCACCGCCCCGAGCAGCCCGACCACGAATCGGGTCTGCCGTCGCCCGACTACCGCGCTCGGGACGCCGTGAGCGATGAGCAAGGGCACATCCGCGGTGCCGGCCAGGACGAGCGTTTCCGGCGCGATCGTGAAGGTACCCTCGGTTTCAGCAGCGGCGGCCGGGTCGGCCAACGGCAACGCGTGCGCCGCGGCGTCGATGGTCGGATGGGTGACCGGACGACCGATGCCGAAACCCGGGATGGCGGCATTGCCCCAGGCCTCCGCCGGGTCGTCGGTGAGTATCCCGGCAGCCCGGGCATCTGCGATGTCCGCCGCGATCTCCGGGTCATCGAGCAAGGGGTCGGATCCGGTCCCGATATCGGCCGACGATGGATCAGGCAGGTCGGAGAAGGGGAGTGCCCGGCCGATGATCGTCACGAGATCGCCCTCGGCCAGGCGGGCCTCTCGATACGAGGGGCGGGTCGCTCGGCTTCCGCGACCGGGGCCGTATCCAGGGCGCGGATCGTCATGAACCTCGAGAAGTGCCGCGATCGCGGTTTCCCGATCCAGATTGGTCACCGTGGTCGACCCTCCACGTCGCATGGCGAGGCCGCTGGGTTCGTCGCCACTGAAGCCGGTCTCCGCATCGAATCGGACCGGGGCATCGAACCGCGCGTCGCGAGGGAAGACGCGCAGGCTGCCCGACGCGTCACGGACCCGGAATCCGATCGATCGTTCCTCGGTGTAGCCATCGTCGCCGCCCTGGCCGTCGCGACCATCACTGATGCTCGAGCGGTAGTACACGCAGGGGACGCTCTGCAGCAAAGACACGAGGGTCAATTCGGCGGGTTCGATGACGCCGCTGACCCGAACCTCGCCCGCCGCGAGCGACCCGATCGTCGAGGTCGAGATGTCCACGAACCGGACCAAGGACCGGTAGCCGGCCAGCCCTCGCGCCAGCAGGAACAAGCCGGCGACCACGCCGACGCCGGCCATGGCCGTGACGCTGGGGTCCGCGAGCGAGTCCACCGCCCCATCGTACGGGACCGCGTGGTCAGCTTGGGCGGCGGCCTGGTAGAACGGCTACGACAACGAACACGATGCCCAGCCCGATCGCCAGGATCGGCCACCACGCACCAAAATCAAAGGCCGGGATCAGTTGGCGGGCCATGAAGATCGCCCCCAGGCTGATCAACACGAGGCCGGCGATCAGGCCGCCGCGGCTCTGGCGGTTCGGATCACGACGTCGCGCTCGCCGGGTCGGCGGTGGCGTCGCGCCTGAGGACCCTGCAGCGGTGGCCTCGCCGGTGGCCGAAGCGGCATCTTGCATCGCCGGCTCGATCGCCGGCTCTCCTTCCGGGACGACGATGGCCATCACGATGTAGACGAGGAGGGCCAGACCGCCGGTCAGGAAGATCAGCAACGCCCACGCGATCCGGACCACGGACGGGTCCGCATCCAGGACTTCGGCAAGGCCACCAGCCACGCCGGCGATCATTCGGTCATCCCGCGAGCGATAGAGACGTTCAGCCACAACCAGCCTCCGGATCCAGGGTGAATGAGCCAGCGTTCGCGACCGTCTCGAGGTCGATCTTCAGCGCTGCATCGTCAAATCCAGGCGTGGTCCACGTCGTTCCATTCTGGACGAGGCCGTGGCCAGCGTAGTCGTAGCCGCTGAGGAAACTCTCGCCCGTGCTGAACCTGAGCGCGGTGCCTGGCGGAGCGCACAGTCTCACCGACCCGGCATTGGCATGGATCGAACCGGTCATCGATGTCGCCGGCAGAACCACGCCGAGCGATCCGGCGTTGAGTTGCACGTCGATGTCATCGATCGAAGCCACCGAGGTGAGATCAAGCGCGACCGACCCGGCGTTGGCTTGCAGATCCAGCGTTCCGACCGTCGCTCCCGCGAGGTCGACGATCGCCTTCCCGGCGTTCAGTTGGATCTCGATATCCAGGCGAGGTGTTCCCGGTAGGGTGACCTGCCAAGTCTCGCCCAACCCACTGACCCAGAATGGACCGGCAGCGTCACGGGCCGTCTGGACTCGTAGCGATGAACCTGTCGACTCGATGTCCGGGCCCTTGCCGTCCGAGCTCTTGCCGCCGACCTGCCAGCCGTCCCCGGGCGCGATACTCACGTTCAGGTCGCCGCAGTCGAGTTGAAGGTCGATCGCCCCTGATGTCGAGATCGCGCCCGCGCGGTCTGCGAAACTGACGCTTCCGTTGCCGGTCGCGCATGGCCCCCCAGAGGCGATCACCAGCCCGCCAGCCAAGAGGCCACCGACCATGAGGCCAAGCGTCGCCGCCACGACCAGTCCGCCGATGAGATCGAATCGCGTGCGGGACAGGACCAGCCCCAGCCCGATGCCGATCAGGATCAGCGGCCAGAGCTGCCAGAGCCGGCCGATCTGATCGTTCGTCAAGTAGCCCGATCTGGCTGCCAATGGCACCGCGCCGGCCAGGATCAGGAATACGCCCCAGCCGAGGAGAGATCGATTGGGCTTCACACCTGGAGCCTACAGGGTTGATCCCCTGAGCCAACGGCCATTTGTCACGAATCGGTCGGGACCTACGTATGCTAGCGTCCAGCGCTACTGAGGAGGGGTCCGATGCGGTTCAGCCGCTGGCGCACGACAGCGCCATTCAAGGCTTCGGTCTCGCCCAAGATCCAGGCCGTGATCGTCGATGCGTTGGGCGCGCTGGGTGCGGACGCTGATCCGGAATGCTGGGTTGCTTGGGGCGACGATCCATCCGTGCGATACCTCATGTTCGTCCCGACCCAGAGCGGCCTCGTCCAGATCAACGTGCGCGTCGGAGGAGGCGGTCAGGGTCCGAGGGCCGCCGGCAAGGTCATTCGCTGGAACCGTGTCCAATTCGGCGAACTCGCCGTGGAGGTGCCCGGCGGCCATCGCCTGGTCACGTTCCAGGTCGAGGGACAGGTTCTGAATGGTGCGGACGCCGCCGCGGATGCGATCTCCGCGTTCGCGCAGAGCATCTTTGCCGCCGTCGACGGACGTCCGGTGGCGTCCGTGACCCGGAGCCAGGCAAAGCGGCCGGCGGCCAAGTCGGGATCCGTGAGCAGCGCCAAGCCGGCGACCAGATCGACCCGGAGCTCGCAGGTCGCCAAGGGGACATGAGCGACATTGCCGCGGTCCTCTTCGATCTTGACGGGGTTCTCGTGGATTCAGAGATCTGGTGGGACGAGGTCCGCACGGCATTCGCGGCGCGTCACGGGCGTCCATGGGGACCGGCGGATCAGGCAGCGGTGATGGGCGCGAACTCGGCCGCGTGGGCGCGGATCATGCGGGAGCGGCTGGATCTGGAGGTGGATGAACCAACGATCGAGCGCGACATCGTGGATCGAGTCGTCGAGCGCTATCGGGTCGAGGGGCCGCCGCTGATCCCGGGCGCTGTCGATGCCGTCCGCCGGATCGCGTTGGGCTGGCCGGTCGCCGTTGCGTCATCCGCCCACAGCGACGTCATCGCGGCCGCCTTGACCGCCACCGGTCTGACCGATGTCTTCGGGACGGTCGTGTCCTCTGACGAGGTGGCCCACGGCAAGCCGGCTCCGGATGTCTATCTGGAGGCTGCAAGGCGTCTCGGTGTCGAACCGGCGGCGTGTCTTGTCGTCGAGGACTCCCTGAATGGCGTGAGATCTGCCCTCGCCGCCGGGATGACCGTCGTCCTGATACCGAACAGCTCCGTGCCTCCAGCGCCGGGAGCAACGGAGCTCGCGGACGCGGTCCTCGATGACATCGTGTCACTCGAGCCATCGCTGTTCACCAGTCGTCGGCGCGAGGTCGACTGACCATGAGCGGACCGAGTGTACGGCGGGCCAGCCACCCGGATCCGCTGATCAACCCGGTGCGTCGGACGATCCGCTACTGGGTGACGAGGATCGTGGTCTCGGTCATCATCCGCGGCTACCTGCGTATGCATCTGGTCGATCGGGATCGACTTCCGGACGGGCCAGCCATCTATTGCTTCAACCACATGAGCTGGGCCGATCCGTTCGTGCTCCTGGCCGTGTTCCCTTTCCGACCGCGGTTGTGGCTCTTTGGTCCGCGCGAAGAGGACATGTCGGTCGGGATCCGTAACCGAACGATGTCCTGGACGGGCACGGCCATCCCGTTCAAACCCGGCAAGAACGACCTCCTCGACGCGACCCGACGGGTCGCGGCCATCATCGACAGCGGTGGGGTGGTGGCGATCGCGGGCGAGGGCCGGATCCACGTCCGGGAATCTGAATTGCTGCCATTGAGCGAGGGGCCTGCCTATTTCGCGATGCGATCAGGCATCCCGTTGGTCCCGATCGCGATCAGCGGGACAAGCTGGCTTCGGTTCGGTGGTCGTGTCATGGTCCGGGTCGGGGAGCCGATCGTGACCGGCGCGCGTCCCAGCCGGGCGGCCGTGATCGAAACGACGGCGGCATTGACCGCGGCCCTCGCTGCCATGGTTGCCGACGCACCGGATATCGAGCCACCCGGCACGATCGGGACCCTGGTGACGGAGCGGTTCAACGAGTGGCCTGAGGGATCCCGTGACGCCGCTCGAGCCGCGTCGGAGGAGTCGCGTCTGGCATACTCGGGACCGCCAGACTGACGCAGGAGGAACCGTGGCTGCGACCGGCCTATCCGCCGACCCGACCGAATATCGAGCCCGTCTCACCGAACAGGACGACGCCCAGATCGATACCTGGGCTGCGGAGCTCATGCGTGACGTTGTGATCCGCCGGGGGATCGTCAAGGTCGTGGATGATTTTCGCCGGGCAACCCGCCTTGACGAGCCTGATTTCGAACGGGTGTTCGCTTCTGGCGGCGGGCCTCCAGCCGTGATCGGTCGCGATGCGGGCGGCCACCTCGTTGTGCCGACGATCACGCTTTACGCCCTTGTTCCGGGGATCCGCGCACAAGTCCCGGATGGCCGCGATCGGCTCATCGAGTACCTGGCCGAGAATTTCGACGAGATCGTCTACGTCTGACGGGCGGATCGGTGGGCTTGTCCGCCTCACCCACCCCTTCCCCTCGCTGTTGGACGGGGCGGTCGTCGGGGCAGTTGCGCTCACCGCCGGCGCAGACCCAATCACGGCAGCCCGGCTGGCTCTCTCGATGGTCGTGCTCCAGGCGTCGATCGGAGCGTTGAACGACCTGGTTGATGCCCCGCGAGATGCCGGGCACAAACCCAGCAAGCCCATCCCGGCGGGTGTGGTCACGCCCGCCGCCACCACGGCTGTCGTGCTCCTGGGTGGGGGACTTGGGGTTCTTCTCGCGATGCCTTCTGGATCGTCGCTCGTGATCGTGGCCCTGGCAGGACTGTCCATTGGCTATGGATACGACCTGCGATTCAAGGGAACGGCCTGGTCGTGGCTGCCATTCGCGGTCGGGATCCCGTTGCTGCCCGTCTACGGTTGGCTTGGGGCGACTGGAGTCCTGCCGCCGTTCTTTGCCATCCTCGTGCCGATGACCGTCCTGGCCGGGTCCGCTCTCGCCATCGCGAACGCCTCCGCGGACATGGAGCGCGACCGAGCGGCCGGGACCGATTCGGTAGCGATCCGCCTTGGCCGGGATCGGTCCTGGGCGCTCAATGTCTCCTTGCTGGGGATCGTGATGGTCGTGGCCGTCGGGTCCCTCATCATCGCTGAGACGCCCGAAGCAGCCCTTGTCGGCGCGTTGGCTGGGTTTGCGCTGGTTGCGCTCGGCCTTGCGCTCGGGCGCCGTGGCAGCGATCGTCGCCCGGACATCGCCTGGGAGATACAGGCGGTCGGTCTTGGCGTGGTGGCAGCCGCCTGGATCGCCGGCGTCGCGGTGGCCGCCTAGATCCGGTCGGTTCGCACCACCGGCGGCCGGCGTCGGCCCCCAGCCTGTCGGCCCTGGTGAGCGGGCGCCTCCGGTAGCCGCGCGCCTCTAGTAGCCGCTGTCGTCGCTGCGGACGAGGGCGATGGCGTTCTCGAGCCGGAGCTTCGCGATGGTCAGGTACTTGGCCAGGTTGGCCCGATCCGTGGCACCGATCGTGTCCCGGAGCTCCGGACTGCCCAGCACGGCGACAAGCTCGTCGACGGCATCGGCCAGCCCCTGCTTCGCAACGACCAGCGAGTCATCGCCGATCGGTCGGGTCGCAATGGCCTCTCCGACCGCATCGGGCGCGGCTGACGGATCATCCTCGGCGGGTTCGACGAGGTCGATGGAGAGTTCCGATTCCGACCCGGTGAACTCCTCGGTCACCCGACCGGGTCTCGACCGGCGTCCCTCGATCTTGTCGCGCAGCTTGATCAGGGTGAGCTCGCCGCGAGCCACCTGCTCGGCGAGACGCCGTCGCTTCTTCGGATCCTCGACCTTCATCAATTCGTAGGCATGCGACAGGCTGTCCTTGCGCAAAGACACCAGCTCCCGAACCTCCTGGGGAGCACCTGCCAGGCGGAGCCGGTTTTCAAGGTAGCCCTTGTCCTTGCCCAACTTGTCGGCCAACTTGCGAATGCTGTAGCCATGTTCGTGGACCATCCGGTCATACATCGCCGCTTCGTCAAGTGGCGACAGGTCCTCACGTTGGAGGTTCTCAATGATCGAGATCTCCAGCGCCGTGTCGTCATCGATGTCCTCGATGAGGGCCGGGATCGTGAGCAGGCCGGCGAGCTTAGAGGCACGCCAGCGGCGCTCACCGGCAACGATCTGATAGGTGTTCGGCCCCAGCGGTCGCACAAGGATCGGCTGGAGGACCCCGTGCTCGCGAATCGATGCTGATAGCTCGTCGAGCGCGTCCTGCTCGAAGACCATTCGGGGTTGTTCCGGGTTTGCCTCGATGTGATCGATGGCCACGATTCGGACCCCAACCGATCGAGTCGGGCTGTCCGGCGTCAGCAGGCTGATGATCGCCGGTGATAGCTCCGTGTCTTCGGCGAGGCGTCGCGCGGCTGCGGCGCGAAAGTTAGTTCGGGCCAAGATCGATCACCTCCCGAGCTAGTTGACGATAGGTCCGTGCGGCATTGCTGCTGGGAGCATAGCTCGTGATCGGACGACCCACGAGGGGTGCCTCACCCAGTTTCACCGCACTGCGCACGATGGTGGTGAATACGTGGTGATCGCCGACAGCCCGCAGCTCATCGAGCATGTCCCTGGCCAGGTTCGTTCGACTGTCGAAGAATGTCGGCAGCAATCCGAGGATCCGGAGATCGCGATTCAGTTTCAGTCGAATGGCGTTGATGACCTTCACGAGGTTGTTCAAACCCTTCATCGCGTAGTACTGGGTCTGGACGGGGATGATGACCCCGGTCGACGCAACCAATCCGTTGAC
>SPCO01000023.1 GCA_004525275.1 Thermomicrobiales bacterium
CTGTTCATCCAGCTGACCGCGGATCACCCGACCGACATCGCCATCCCGGACTGGCCGTACACGTTCGGCCAGCTGATCGATGCCCAGGCCGCTGGCGACTTCGCCGCCATCGAATCACACGACCTGCCGATCCTGCGGGTCCACCTCGGGGCTGATCCGGATGCCGGACTGGCCGCCCTGGAACGGGCCCTGGTCGCGGCCCTCGATGCGGCCAAGGAGGACTGAAACGATGCGGATCGGGTTCATCGGTCTTGGCCGGATGGGCGCCAACATGGTCCGTCGCCTGGTTCGCGATGGACACGAGATCGTCATCTACAACCGAACGCCCGAAAGGACCCGCGAGATCGCCGCGGAGGGCGGGACGCCGTCGTTCTCCATCGCCGAACTGGTCGCCGCGCTGGAGAAGCCTCGATCCGTCTGGATCATGGTCCCGGCCGGCGACGCGACGGAGGCCCAGATCACGGAACTCCTCGAGCATCTGGATCCGGGCGACACCATCGTCGATGGCGGGAACACGAATTTCCACGATGACGTCCGTCGTCACCGCGATCTCGCTGAGAAGGGGATCAACTACGTCGATGCTGGTGTATCGGGCGGGATCTGGGGTCTGCAGGTCGGCTATTGCCTGATGGTCGGTGGCGATGCCCCCGCGGTCGAGCCCCTGGTTCCGATCTTCTCCACCCTCGCCCCACCCGACGGCTACCTGCACGTGGGTGGGCCTGGGGCCGGTCACTACGTAAAGATGGTCCACAACGGCATCGAATACGGGCTGATGCAGGCCTACGCCGAAGGCTTCGAGATCATGCACGCTGGCGATTACGAACTGGACCTGGCCGCGATCTCCGAGCTGTGGATGCAGGGATCAGTCGTCCGCTCGTGGCTTCTGGAACTGGCCGGGCGCGCGTTCCGGGCAAACGGTCAGGATCTCGAGAAGCTGAAGGGCTACGTGGCCGACTCCGGGGAAGGCCGATGGACCGTCCAGGAGGCGATCGATCACGACGTCCCGGCACCGGTCATCACCCTCTCGCTGCTGACCCGCTTCCGTTCCCGCCAGGATGATTCGTATGGCGCCAAGGTGCTGGCCGCCCTGCGTAATGAGTTCGGTGGCCACGAAGTCAAGACCGAGTAGCGGTCGATGACGGCGACGCGTCCGCGCCAGACCACGGTCAAGCCAGTCGGCCCGACGCCGCCAGGATCGCCGTCGAGTCAGCCGATCACCGCTCGACCGGCCCCTCGCCCCAAGGACGCGCCGCTGACGATGAAGGAGTCCCGCGAGGCGCGAAATGGACGACGGGCGTCGCGGGCCAAGCCGGCCCGGAACGTCCTGCGCGAGGGGCTCCGGCTCGAGCGTGTCCCGGACCCGTCCGTGGTCGTCCTGTTCGGAGCCACGGGGGATCTCGCCCACCGAAAAGTCATCCCGGCGCTCTACCACCTGTGGCGAACCAACCTGCTGCCCCATGAATTCCGGCTCGTGGCGATCGGTCGACGTCCCTACGACGACGACACGTTCCGCGCAGAGATCCTCGCCTCACTCGAGCGATACAGCCGGGTCCTGCCGCTGGATCTGGACGCGTGGGAGTCGTTCGCCCCGCGGATCGACTACCACCGCCTCGATTTCGACGACACGGCCGGGTTCGAGAAGCTGGCTTCGGCCCTGGATGCGTATGACGCCGAACACGGGACGCCCGGCAACCGGCTGTACTACCTCGCCGCCCAGCCGTCGCAATTCGCGGAACTCATCGCCCAGCTCGGTCGGGCCGGCCTTGACCACGAGCGCCACGAGGGGGGCTGGCGCCGGGTCGTCATCGAGAAACCGTTCGGGCACGACCTCGATTCAGCGCGGCGACTCAACCGCGAGGTCGGCAAGGTCTTCCGCGAGTCCCAGGTCTACCGCATCGATCACTACCTGGGCAAGGAAACGGTTCGCAACCTCTTGGTCTTCCGCTTCGGCAACGGCATCTTCGAACCGCTCTGGAACCGGCGGTACGTCGATCACATCCAGATCACGGTGGCCGAATCGATCGGCATCGAGAGCCGGGGCGCGTTCTACGAGCAGACCGGCGCCTCGCGCGACGTCCTCCAGAACCATCTGCTCCAACTGGTCAGTCTCGTGGCGATGGAGCCACCGGCCACCTTCGAGGCGAACGCGCTCCGTGACGAAAAGGTCAAGGTCCTGCGTGCGATCTCGACCGATCCCGCGAACGATGTCGTCCGAGGCCAGTACGGGCCGGGCTGGGTTGCGGCGACGCAGGTCCCCGGCTACCGCGCTGAGGACGGCGTCGATCCAGCGTCCGAGACCGAGACCTTCGTCGCGGCCAAGTTCACGATCGATGACTGGCGCTGGTCTGGGGTGCCCTTCTACGTCCGAACCGGGAAGCGCCTTCCGAAGCGGGCGACCGAGATCGCCATCCAGTATCGCGAGGTCCCGCATCGATTGTTCGAGGACGAGGGCGTGACACCAGACGCGAACCTGCTGGCGATCCGGATCCAGCCGGACGAGGGGATCATGCTCCGCTTTGGAGCCAAGGTCCCGGGTCTCGGCCTGGATGTCCGCTCGGTGACGATGGACTTCGCCTACGGCTCGGCCTTCAACGTCGATTCGCCGGACGCCTACGAGACGCTCATCCTCGACGCGCTCCAGGGCGACGCCTCGCTGTTCACCCGTGTGGACGAGGTCGAGGAGGCATGGGGCATCGTCGATCCGATCATCGATACATGGGCCACGGCGAGTGCCCCGCGATTCCCGAACTACGACGCCGGATCGTGGGGGCCCGACGCCGCCGACGCATTGCTCGAACGCGAAGGTCACCGATGGCGCCGGATCTGAGACCCATGGAGACGCCCACGGAGACACACATCCACATCGGCGAACCCATCCTGCGTTGGTCGGCGAGAGCCCAGAGCATCGCCGAGATCGAGTCTGAGATCAGCGGGATGTGGTCGGCTCACCATCCTCAGGATGGCGCCGATGACGGCTCGGTGCGCAACATCGCCGCACGGACGAGTGTGATGAACCTGGTGGTCGTCGCGTCCGGGCCGGAGCTGGCGGAGCGAAGCGCCGCCACGATCCAGGCACTGACCGGGCGGCACCCATCGCGCACGGTGGTCATCCAGTCGGCGGATCCGGACGGTCCGTCGTGGCTTGACGCCCGGATCGAAGCCCACTGCGTGTTGCCCCATCCCGATGCTGCCGAGACCTGCGCAGAGACGATCCACGTCCGCTCCGGCGGCGAGGCCGGCCGGCACCTGTCGGCCATCGCCACCCCGCTCATCATCCATGACCTGCCGGTCACGGTGTGGTGGCCGGGCGAGCCGGCCCTGACCGGCCCTGCAGCAAAACGTCTGTTGGCCGGCGCGGATCGGCTTGTCGTCGATGGCTCGACCTGGCGCTCAGACGGTCTTGATCGATTGCGACAGATGGCCGAGTTGCAGGAGGCTTCGTCGTTGGCGATCAGCGATTTCGCCCTCGACCGACAATCTCGATGGCGCGAGGCGATCGCCTCGATCTTCGACGATCCGGAGTTCCTGCCGTTCCTGCGATCCATCCGTCGCATCGCGGTGACCTTCGCGACCCACGACGAGACCGGCGCTCCGGGCTCGACGAACCTGGTCAAGCCCATCTATCACGTGGGCTGGCTGGCATCGCGTCTCGGGCTCAGCGTCGTCCGGCCCCTGACCGCGGTCGGTGGTGCGGCCCGAGCCTCGCGTGCGAACGTCGGAAAGCCCATCAGCGGACCCGGTCTGGGTGCGACGCTGTCGGACGGACGCCGCGAGGTGGCGATCGTCATCCGGCCGATCGTCTCGCCGATGGCCGCCGGCACGACGCTGCGCGTCGAGTTGCTCGCGGAACGTCGCGGATCGGAGCTTCGCGCCGATGTGACGGCCGAGGCAGAGACTGTCCGTTGCCGGGTCTGGCTCGATGGCGTCGAGGCACTCGACCGCCGTTTCCGGGCCCCGCGCCGAGGCGATGTGGACCTGCTCGCGGATGCCATCGAGTCCGGCCGACGGGACCCGGTCGCGGCCGGTGCCCTCCGCTCTGCGGCCGCCCTCGTCGCGCCAGGCGGCCCGGGCGGCAGCGCGCCTCCGTGAGCGAGTTTGCGATCCGAGTCGAACTCGACCCGGAAGCCTGTGTCGAAGCGGCGGCCGGGATCATCGCGGCCAGTCTGAGCGAGGCGGTGGCGACCCGCGGTCATGCCGATTGGGCGACGACCGGCGGCTCCAGCCCGAGGGGGATCTACGGGCATCTGTCGTCCGCGCCAATGGTCGACGTGATCCCGTGGGCCGACGTCGACGTCTGGTGGAGCGATGACCGTTTCGTTGCCCGTGACCACCCGGAATCGAATGTGAAACCGTTCGACGACATCATGCTCGCGACCGACACCGGGGTTCAGATCCCCCTCGACCAGGTTCATCCGTTCCCGACCGGAGAGGCGATCGGACGTGGCCTGGGAGCCGATTGGTGTGCCCGGACCCTGGCCGACAGCCTTCGTCACGCCGCGACCGCGGACGCAGACGGCTGGCCTGTCTTTGACCTCATGCTCCTCGGGATCGGTGGCGACGGACACCTGCTGTCGGTCTTCCCGGGTTCCACCGCATTTGATGCGTCGGACCTCGGGCTGGCCATCCCGGCCCCGACCCATATCGAGCCGCACATCGAGCGGGTCACCTTGCACCCCCGTGTCGTCGAGGTCGCTCGCGAGATCCTGATGGTGGCCTATGGGTCCGACAAGGCGTCCGTCGTCGCCCAGATCTTCGGCTCTGACCGAGATCCGCGACGCTGGCCCGCCCAGCTCGCTCGACGCCCGGGTGCCACCTGGATCCTGGACGAGGCTGCGGCTGCGGAGCTCCCGCGCTGATCAGCAGCACGGAGCCAACGCGCTGGGTCGCCTCGACCGACGGCACGCCGATCGCGGTCTTCAGCAGCGGCGATGGGCCGGCCCTGATCCTGATCCATGGCGCGGCGGGCGATCACACGACGTTCCGAGTCGTGGGGCCGATGCTTGCGGAGACCCATTCCGTCCATGCCATCGACCGGCGCGGCCGCGGAGCCTCCGGCGATGCCTCGGAGTACTCGATCGAGCAGGAATTCGAGGACGTGGCGGCCGTGGCCATGGCCCTTGCCAACGAATCTGGCCGCCCGATCGACGTCATGGGCCATTCCTATGGCGGCCGCTGCGCGTTGGGCGCGGCGCTCCGGACCGATGCGTTGCGGCGGGTCGTCTCATACGAAGGCGCGCCGGCGGCCGCGGGCGTGTCCTACCACCCTGCAGGCGTCGAGGAAAGACTCCGCCACCACCTCGCGGCAAACGATCTCGAAGGGGTGCTCGTCACGTTCATGCGCGAGGTCGTCGGGATGTCCGAAGACGACCTCCAGGCCTACCGTCGTGACCCGATCTGGCCGATCCGGGTCGCGGCGGCCTCAACGATCCCCCGCGAACTCGACGCGGAGGCGGACGCGTCGGCCTCGATCGAGCGACTCGGGAGGGTGGCCCAGCCAGTTCTCCAGATCCTCGGAGGCAGTAGCCTGCCCGTGTTTCGCGACGCCACCCTGGCCCTCGGCGAACGCCTGGTGAACGGGCGAGTCGTCGTCATCGCCGGCGCCCGTCATGCCGCCCATCACACGCATCCGGCCGCGACGGTCGAGGCCGTCCTCGGATTTCTCGGATGAGCAAACGCCGAGCCTGAGGTCTACCATCAAGTCATGACTGATCCGCCTGCCGCCCCGCGACCGTACTCCCCCGGCCTGGAAGGCGTCATCGCCGGCGAGACAAGCCTCAGCCTCGTCGATGGCGAGCGAGGGCGCCTCACCTACCGCGGCTACCGGATCGGTGACCTCGTCGCCAGGGGCTCATACCCGGCAGTCGCCAACCTGTTGTGGACGGGCGACTGGGACCCGACCCATCACCTGCCGACTGGCCCGATCCCGGCACAGGTCATGACCGTCCTCCGCGCCCTGCCCGAAACGACCAAGCCGATGGACGCGCTACGAACCGCGGTCTCAGCCTGGGGCGCGACTCAGGAACTGCCGTGGCCACCGACCATCGAGCAGGCGCGCGCCGTGACCTCATTCTCACCGTCGGCGCTGGCCGCCTTCGCCCGCCTGCGCGCCGGCCAGGAGCCGATCGACCCGGATCCGTCGCTCGAATTGGTCGAGGGGTTCCTCTACCAGCTGACCGGGCAACGACCGGACATCGGCACGGCCAGGGCCCTCGATGCCTACTTCATCGTGGGCGCGGAGCACGGGTTCAACGCCTCGACCTTCACCGCGCGCGTCGTGACCTCGACCCGGTCGGATATCGCGTCCGCCGTGGTCGCCGCGATCGGAACGATGAAGGGTCCGCTCCATGGCGGCGCGCCGTCCGAGGTCGTGGATCAGCTGAGCCAGATGGAGTCCGCCGAATCCGCCGAGGCGTGGGTCCGTGAAGCACTCGACCGCGGCGATCGCCTGATGGGTTTTGGTCATCGTGTCTATCGAGCGTACGATCCACGGGCCGCCGCCCTGCGAACTGTCGCCGAAGGGATGGAACACAAGCCCGATTGGCTGGAGCGGGCGATCGAGGTCGAGGACGTGGTCCTCCGGGTCCTGGCCGAGAAGCATCCGGAGCGGGCGCTCAAGACCAACGTCGAGTACTACGCGGCGCCCGTGCTGATGGGTGTCGGCCTCGCCCCTGACCTCTTCCCGGCCGCGTTCTCACTGTCCCGGCATGCCGGCTGGACCGCCCACGCGTTGGAGCAGGCGGCCGACAATCGACTTATCCGGCCGAGCGTGAACTACATCGGGTCAGCCGAGCGCGACCTGCCGGCCTGAACTGCCCTGGTCGGCGCTCGCGCGCCCGTTGACCCGCTCTGCGATGCGATCGACGACGAACGCGGCGTCTCGTCCCGCGCCGTGGACGAGCATCGATGAGAACGAGTAGGTGAACGGAACGCCGAGGAAGTAGAGGCTCGGTGCCTGCTGGACGACGCCGCGCACGTGGTTCGGCCAGCCATCTTCGTCGACGATCCCGTCGACCTCGATCCAGTCGTAGTCCAGGCGGAACCCGGTGCACCAGATCACGTTCGTCACGTCGAGGACCGTCCCATCCGCGAGCACAGGCCGGCCATCGCGCACGCCCGCGGTCCGCGCCTCGGACATGTTGACCCCTGCCTTGGTCAGATCGATCCGTCGGACTCGCAGCAGCGGTCCGCCACCCTTGCGGATCTCCTTCGCCATCTTGCGGCCCATCGGGGTCCGCATCGTGAGGACGTGGTTGAAAGCGAAGTCGGCCAGCGGCATCAGCAGGTGAGCGCGCCACCGGTCGATGACCGCGATCGGCAGCTCGCCGTGCGACCGGCCCGACAGATGGGTCGGATGGCTCTTCGCGGCCTCGAGGGCGATATCCGCTCCGGAGTGACTGAGCCCGACGACCAGAACCGGGCCATCCTTCAGCTGTGATGGATCGTGGTAGTCGTTCGAGTGCAACTGGCGAATCCCAGGGTCGAGGTCGCCGGCGAAGTCCGGGATGGACGGGATCCGGAATGGGCCGGTGGCGACGACGACCTGCCCTGCCTCGATCCGAAGATCGCCCGCCTGTACGTCATAGCCGCCGTCCGGCCTCGGGCGAACGCTGTCCACGGTGATGCCGCTGCGTACCGGGAGGGAGAACCGTGCAGCGTACGCTTCCAGGTAGTCGCCCATCTCGCGGGCCGTCGGATAGTGATAGTTCTCCGCGGGGAAGCGCATCCCCGGCAATCGGGCGTAGCGGGCCGGGCTATAGAGCCGAAGGGAATCCCAACGGTCGCGCCAGTGGTCGCCGATCCGTGTGTCGGCGTCGAGGATGACGAACGACAGGCCTCGTCTGGCCAGGTGATATCCAGCCGATAGACCGGCCTGGCCTCCGCCGATAACGACCGTATCGATGCGCTCGACGCCACCCTGCTCAGACATCCTGTCTCCCTCCGGTCGTCACCGCGTGGAGTCGGAGGCGACCGATCGTCATCGGCCGCCAAGTCTGACCGTACCGCCGCGGGGCGCTGGGGGCATCGGCAGAAGTACCCAATCGCTATGCCTCGCGCGCCATGCGTACCGAGCGAGTCAGACCAGACCATGCTCGTAGGCGTAGGCCGTGGCCGCCGAACGGGTCGAGACGTCCAGCTTCGCGAAGATGTTGCTGACGTGGCGATCGACGGTCCGTCCGCTGATGGTCAGTGCCTGCGCGATCGCTCGGTTGGTATCGCCGGCCGCGACCAGGCGCAGGATCTCCACTTCCCGTGGACTCAGCCCGGCGGGAGAGGCAGCGCTGTCCAGCCCGGACGCGCGATCGAGGGCCATGAGTTCGGGTCCCGCTCCGAGGTCGACGAAGGTCTCGCGGGCGGCGTCGAACTCGAGTCGAGCCCCATCCAGATCCCCGACCAGGCGGCAGGCGCGACCGATCGCGACGCGAACTCGGGCGGCCTCATATGGGGCCCCGAGCTCGCGCCAGAGGACCCATGCTCGCCGGAGGACCGCGAGAGCACCCTCCGTGTCGCCTTCTGCTAGTCGAACCCATCCATCGCTCCGGGTCGCCATTGCCCGCAGGAGCGGGGCATCGAATCGCTCGGCGATCTCGGCGAGGTCGTCTACGGCCGCTCGGGCGCCGCCTACGTCGCGGGCGGCAAGGCTGATCTCGACGAGTGGTTCCAATAGCGTGGCGCGACCGATGTCATCGCCGGCCTCCGCAACGGCACGCCGGATCGAGCGGGCGGCCGTCACGACATCGCCCTGGGAGAGGCGCAAGAGAGCGAGCCCGGGCTCGGCCTGTCGTCCCCACTGACTCGCCTCCCGGTACGTCACCTCGGCCTCGGCGGACGCGCCACGAAGGCGTTCGAGCTCGGCAAGCTGATAGAGCGCCTCTCCGGCCGCCGGCTCGGGCGGTGGCCGAAGGAGGCGGTCACGGGCGCGTTCGGCTTCCCCTTGTGCATCATCCCAGGCCCCGTTGAAGCGCATCAATTCCGCGCGGTAGACCTGGCACTGGCCACGGAACGCCATAAGGTCGGGCTGCGAGTCGCACCACCGAGTCAAGGCGGCGGTCCATTCCTGGGCTCGTCGCAGGTCGAATAGCTCGTGACAGGCTTCGATCACGCTGCAATAGACGATGCCCGCGACGCGCGGGGAGACCTCGCCGGCCATGACCGCGACCATGACTTCGTCGAGCAGCCGAACGCCCTGGGTCGCTTCCGACATGTAGATGAGCGATTGCCCGCGGCCCAGTCGACCAAGGGTCACGAGATCCTTGTCGCCGAACCGCTCCGCGATGCCGGCGATCTCCTCGAATATCGCGAAAGCCTCGGCCGGCTGGCCCTCCTTGAGTCGGCCGATGGCCTGCGGGACGAGCAGATAGCCAGACTCCGGGCCGTCGTAGCCGGTCTCTTCGATCAACCGCGCGGCGCGGCCGATCCAGCCACCACCCTGCGCGTTCTCGCCTGTATTGAACAGGCTCAGCGCCAGCCAGAACGCCGTACGAACGGCTCGGGCAACATCGCCCGTCCTGACCGATTCGAGATGGGCCCGCGACCCGGCGACGATCTCATCGTCGGCCCGTCCCAGCAGATGGGCGGCGATGGCCAGTCGCTCCAGGTCTTCACTGTCGAGGGGTTCGTCGTGGTCGACCGCGGAAAGCCCGGCATAGGCGTCGCTCCAGGCCGATGCTTCGAATCTGGATCGGGCGATCAGCAGGCGGTCATCGGTCGGCATGACATCGATCGAGCGTCTACAACCAGCCCCGGCGTCGGAAATACGCAACGAGCACGATGAGCAGGACGCCCATCATCGCCAGGATCGCGATGAAGGCGAATGATTGGTTCTCACCTGGCACGGGGACGTTCATCCCGAAAATGCTCGCGATCAGGGTCAGCGGCAGGAGCACGACGCTGACCGCGGTCAGGATCCGGAACGAGTCATTCAGCCGGTGCGAAAGAACCGATTCGTTGGTCGACTCGAGCGCCTCGATGACTTCCTTGTAGTTCTCGAGCGTGTCCCAGATCCGCTCGGCGGCATCGGAGATATCGTCGAAGTAGATCTCGAGCTCTTCCTGGAGGTAGCGCTGCTTGGTGCGCTCGAGGTCGCGCAGCACGGCCCGCTGTGGCCGGACGATCCGACGGAAGTTGATGATCTCCTGCTTCGCCTCAGAGATGTCCCTGACGATCTCGGACGACAGACCCTCGAAGATGTCATCCTCGATGCGATCGAGCTTGACCGCCATCTTGCGGAGCATCGGGAAGGATGCATCGACCGCGGTGTCGACGATCTTGTACAGGAGATATCCGGTGCCCTTCGCGAAGGTCTCCTCGCGCAGATCCGCCTTCTCACGATAGCGCTCGAACATCGCGGCCAACGGCGGGAGCGGGATGTTCGGCAGCGTGATCAGGTAGTCGGGACCCATGAACAGATCAAGCTCGGCGGTCAGGATCCGGCTCGTCTCCTTCTCGAACATCGGGAAGTGCAGGACGATGAAGACATAGTCGTCGTACGGGTCCAGCTTCGGCCGGTTGTTGCGCGAGTAGACGTCCTCGTAGTCGAGCGGGTGGAAATCGAATTGATCCTCCAGCCAGTCGCGGTCGGCCGTGCGCGGCGACTCGATGTGGATCCAGCGGATACCGGCGGCCTCGATGATGTCCGGACTGGCCTCAGGGGCGGCCGTGATCGGCTCGGTCTCGAGCGCGGGCCGGCGACCGCGAGGTCGCGGCAGCGGGCGGGGGCGCGGGAATCCAAGGTTCGGCACGGCACCATCCTAGCGGCCGAAGCCGGAATCCGGGCCGGATTCGTGCGGGTGCCGGCGAACGGGAGCGCCGGGCCCGAGTCTGCCCAATCTCCAGGGCCGCCCAACGCGGATCTGCGCCAGGCAACCCACGCGGATCTGCACCAGGCGACCGTCGCGGATCTGCGCCAGGCGACCGTCGCGGATCTGCGCCAGACCCAACGCGGATCTGCACCAGGCCCAACCCGGATCTGCGCCATGCCCAACGCGGATCTGCGTCAGACCCAACGCGGATCTGCGTCAGGCGACCCACGCGGATCTGTGCCAGACCCAACGCGGATCTGCGCCAGACCCAACGCGGATCTGCGTCAGGCGACCCACGCGGATCTGCGTCAGGCCCAACGCGGATCTGCGCCAGGCGACCGTTACGACCACCGGGCCGGTGAGATCGGGGGTCCGGTCGCTGTTTCGTGCGCCCTACGCTCAGGATCGGCCTGCTTCGGCCGGAATCGAGGCCAGACCGAGGTTCGAGGGCGCAAATCGTCACACTCACCGGTCGCTAGAAGCGCCTGGCGCCGACGTTGCCTGGCGCAGACGTTGC
>SPCO01000180.1 GCA_004525275.1 Thermomicrobiales bacterium
CCTGCCGGCGATCGGCCCTGCCAATCTGAGATCCGGGCCGACGTCGATCGTCACGGCATCCACGTCCAGGATGCGATCGGATCCCATCTCGTCGGCCAACAGGCCGACCACGTTCCAGGCGAGCAGAGAAGCTCCGGGCTGACCGGCCGTCACCGCGTATCGGGGGACGGCGCTGCGGCCTCTTCCTCCCATTGCAGGCCGTCGGCATCGGTCGCGCCCTCTCGATCGATCACGGCTCGCCGCTCATCGAGCATAGCGATCCCCTTTTCGATGCTTCCGAGCGTCTTCTTGACGTCGGCCTCGAGGCCGACCAGCACGCTCACGGCGTACTCGTCCGCGCCGACCCGGATCTGCTCGGCGGTGTGATGGGCGTCGGCGATGATGGCTCGACTCTCAACGTCGGCCGATTCGGTCAGTCCGCGCTCACCGATGAGGAACGCGGCCTGCTCCTGGGCGCGGGCCACGATGTGCTCCGACTCCTCCTGGGCCTTTTCGATGATCCGCTCGCCTTCGGCGTTGATCCGCTTGGCCGCGCGAACCTCTTCCGGGACGGCGACGCGTAGTTCATCGATCAGCCCAAGGGCGGCATTCTGGTCGAGCACGACGTTGCTCGTGAGCGGCAGCTTCTTGCCATTGGCGATGAGGGATTCGAGTCGCTCGACGAGAAAGATGATGTCGATCGGAGTGCCCTCCTGGTTGGCGGCTCGGGTCTCGCAGGCTGGTGGTCAGTATGGCATGCGACGGCTCAGGTCAGCCGGTCCCCGTCGCTGCATGAAGTGCATCGAGCGCCGCCATGGGGACCATCGCGGACACGTCGCCCCCAAGATTCGCGATCTCCTTGACCAGACTGGAGCTGACGTATCCGTTGGCCACGGCGGTCATGAAGAAGACCGTGTCGACGTCCGGGGCCAGGACACGGTTGTTGTGAGCGAGTTGCATCTCCGTCTCGAAGTCGCTGATGGCACGGAGCCCGCGGACGATCGCCGACGCGCCGCGAGCACGACACAGGTCGACGGTCAAGCCCTCGAACGCCGTGATCTCGTATCGGGCGGCGTCCACTCCGGCCGATCCCAGTGCCGCGGCGATGATCCCGATCCGCTGATCGACACCGAACATCGGTGCCTTGCGAGGGTTGGCGAGCACCGCGATGATCACGCGATCGAAGACCGCCGATGCCCGGGACACGATGTCGAGGTGGCCGTTCGTGATCGGGTCGAATGACCCCGGGTAGACCGCGATCGTGTTCATCGGTCCTCCTGTCGTCGGTAGAAGGTCAGGGTCGTCTCTCCGAATCGCCGTTCCCGCTCCGATGCTAGCAGTCCGACGGTCGTCGGTGGACGATCCCGCCAGAAATGCTTGACCGCGACCCGGGCCCGAGCTGCCAGATGGCGTCCCACCGCTTCGAGTGACGCGCCAAGCAGCTCAGGATCCGCGTACGGCGGATCGACGATGACGATGCCGAACGCGGTGGAGTCGTTCGGCTCCCTGTCGCGTAGCCAATCGATGGCGTCCGCGCGGACGATCGACGCTTGCGGTCCGGCCAGATGCGTTCGATCAAGGTTGCTGGCAATGACCCCAGCAGCCGTTCGGTCGGTGTCGACGAACGTCGCGTGTGCCGCGCCCCGCGACAGGGCTTCCAGGCCGGCCGCCCCGGAGCCGGCGAACAGATCAAGGACGCGCGCGCCTGGCAGATCCGGCTCGAGGATCGCGAAGAGCGTCTGCTTGACGCGATCGCCCATGGGCCGGGTCCCGGGCCCGGGCGCCTCCAGATGGATGCCGCGCGCGCTCCCAGCGATGATCCGGCCAGCCGCCCGATCGCTCATCGGTCCATCACCTGGCGCTCAGGCGCCGCTGGCCGGTTCGCCGGCCGCCACTCGGCGGAGCCAACCGTGCTCCAGCTCCTCGGTGAGGGCTGGACTCGGTGGGTCCAAACGGCCGGCGCCATCAAGCAGCCCTTCCGCATGGTGCCTCGCCCGAACGGCGAGATCGCGGTGCTCGGCGATCTGGAGTGACGCGACTCGCAGGCGCGGGAAGCCACTCTGGGCCAGGCCGAGGACGTCGCCTTCACGGCGCAACGCAAAATCGCGCTCGGCCAGTGCAAAGCCGTCGTGCGTCTCGACAACCGCATTGAGTCGGGCCTGAGCGATCTCGTCGGTCGACTCCGACACGAGAACGCAGAATGACTCGACCGACGACCGCCCGACCCGGCCGCGCAACTGATGGAGCTGCGCCAATCCGAACCGGTCCGCGCCTTCGATGATCATCATCGTGGCCGTCGGCACGTCCACGCCGACCTCGACTACCGTCGTCCCGACCAGTACGTCCAGTTCGCCGTCGCGGAAGCGGCCCATCTCCGCGTCGCGATCCGCCGGCTTGATCCGGCCGTGGACCATACCCACCCGGAGCGGGTCCAGGAGCGCGCTAAGCCGCACGGCCTCTGTCTCTGCAGCTGCTGCGCCGTCGCCCTCCTCTCCCCCATCCTCGATGAGCGGGACGACGACGAATGTCCGATGACCGAGGGCCGCCTCCGCGCGAACCTTCAGCCATGTCCCGTCCAGGTCTTCCGGGCGGCGGATCCCGGTCCGGATCTGGACGCGCCCGACCGGAGGCGTGCGCAGGTCCGAAACATCGAGGTCCGCGTACAGGACCTGGCCGAGCGTCCGCGGAATGGGTGTCGCGGTCATGAGGAGGACGTGGGGCGACCGCCCGCCAGCCTTGGCCTCGAGCGCGCCCCGCTGGTCGACCCCGAAGCGATGTTGCTCGTCGATCACGACAAGGCCCAGATCGGCAAACGTGACCGACTCCTGGATGAGCGCATGCGTGCCGACCACGACTCTCGCCTGGCCGGAGGCGATGGTTTCGACCGCCTTGGCCTTGACGTCCGATTTCAGCGACCCGGTCAGCAGGGTCACGCCAATGCCGAGGCCATCGAGCAAGTCGCCGATCGTCTCGAGGTGTTGCCTGGCCAGCAGATCGGTCGGGGCCAGGAGAGCCCCTTGAAGACCGGCACGAGCTGTCGCCGCCAGCGCATACGCGGCCACTGCAGTCTTGCCCGATCCGACATCGCCCTGAAGGAGCCGCAGCATCGGAGTCGGTCTGGCCAGATCCTCCCGGATCGCGGTCATCGCAACCTGCTGATCGCCGGTCAGTTCCACGCGTTGACCGACCCGGCGGCCCAGGGAGGCGGTGATCGCTGCCCGGGCCGCCTGATCCCCGTCCGGATCGACGGTCAGCAACGGGGCGGCGTCGCGGATCCGTTGGCGCCTGCGAGCCACCATTCCGAGCTGGAGGGCGAGCAGTTCGTCGAATGCCAGCCGCCGGAGCGCAGCATCGCGACCCTCAAAGGTTTCCGGATAGTGAGCTTCCGCGATCGCCCGGCCGATGGGGGCGAGTCGCTCCTCGGCGATGATCGGCTCGGGCAGGTATTCCGGGTAGGCTTCGCCTGCCTTGTCGAGCGCCTCTCGGATCGCCATCCGGAGGCGGGCTGAGGTGAGCCCCCCGGTCAACCGGTAGACGGGCACGATCCGGCCGGCGTGCAGCAACTCCGTCTCCTCGTCGACGATCTGGAACTCCGGGTTATCCAGGGTCAGTCGGCGGCCGAAATGCTTGACCTTGCCGGACACCACGATCTCGCCGTCTACTTGCAGGCGCCGCTCGATGTAGCGCCGCCCGAACCAGGTCGCGTCGATCGACCCGGTCTCGTCCTCCAGGCGGGCGATCGTCCGTTGGGTGCGCCCCCGGAACCCTGGTTCGACGCGAAGGTCAGCCACCCGCGCGCGCGCCGAGACGACGAGCCCGTCGCTCACCCGGGACAACTCGCCGAGCCTGTACATCTCGCGCAGGTCGTCGTACCGGCGGGGCAGGTGGAAGAGCAGGTCTCTGACCGTGTAGAAGTCGAGTTTGATCCCGGCTCGCCGCAACGTGGCCGCAGCGGCCAGGCCAGACGCTGCGAGCGGTGTCGCAAGCAGCTCG
>SPCO01000151.1 GCA_004525275.1 Thermomicrobiales bacterium
ACGCGTTGTTCGACAACGGCCGCCGCTCCAAGGCGATCCGCGGGCGTGGCAAGCGCCCGCTCAAGTCGCTCAGCGACATGCTGAAGGGCAAGCAGGGCCGCTTCCGCCAGAACCTGCTCGGCAAGCGCGTCGACTACTCGGGCCGCTCGGTCATCGTGGTCGGTCCGGAGCTCAAGCTCCACCAGTGCGGCTTGCCCAAGAAGATGGCGCTTGAGCTCTTCAAGCCGTTCGTCATGCGCCAGCTCGTCGAGAAGGGCTTCGCGCATAACATCAAGAGCGCCAAGCGCATCGTCGAACGCGTCCGGCCCGAAGTCTGGGATGTCCTCGAGGACGTCATCAAGGACCATCCGGTCCTGCTCAATCGCGCCCCGACGCTCCACCGGCTCGGCATCCAGGCGTTCATGCCCGTTCTCGTCGAGGGATCGGCCATCCAGATCCATCCACTGGTGTGCACGGCCTTCAACGCTGACTTCGACGGTGACCAGATGGCGGTCCACGTCCCGCTTTCGACAGCCGCTCAGGAAGAAGCCCGGACGATGATGCTGTCGACGGCCAACCTCCTGTCACCCGCCGATGGGAGCCCGGTCGTCGCGCCGACCCAGGACATGGTCCTTGGTTGCTACTACCTCACGATGGATGCCGAGGTCGTCAAAGGCAAGGCCAAGCCGGTCCGCATCTTTGCGACCGAGGATGAAGCCATTCTTGGCTACCGCCTCCGAGAGAAGACCGGCGCGACGCTCCACGAGCTGATCGAGGTCGAAGTCAAGACCTGGGACCTGGAGACCGAATCGCTTCGCTTGGAACGCCGCCGGACGACCATCGGTCGGGTGATCTTCAACCAGATCCTGCCTGATGCACTGCGCTACCACGACACGGTCATGCGCCGGGTAGACCTCAAGGAATTGGTCGACATCTGCTATCGCCAGCTAGGACCGGAGGAGACGGCTCACCTGGTCGATGGCATCAAGAGTGTCGGTTTCGAATTCGCGACCCGAGGTGGGATGACGATCGGCTTGTTCGATATCGAGATCCCCACTGACAAGCCGGCTCGTCTCGACGCGGCCGACGAAGCGGTGGCGGCCATCGATCGCCAGTTCCAGCGCGGTCTCATCACCGAGGACGAGCGCTACGAACAGGTCGTCGGTGTCTGGCAGGAAGCCAGCTCGGCGATGTCGGAGCAGATGATGCAGTCGCTCGACCCGAACGGGCCGGTCACGATGATGACCGCGTCCGGTGCCCGCGGAAACAAGGGCAATATCGGCCAGCTCGGCGCCATGCGCGGACTCATGGCGGACCCGTCCGGCCGGATCATCGATGTCCCGGTACGCAGCAACTTCCGCGAGGGCATGACTGTCCTCGAGTACTTCATCTCGACCCACGGTGCCCGCAAGGGCCTCGCCGATACCGCCCTGCGCACGGCCGACTCCGGGTATCTCACTCGGCGCCTGGTCGATGTCGCCCAGGATGTCATCACCCGCGAGGAGGACTGCGGCACCGAAGAGGGAAGTTGGATCATTCGGAGCGAGTCGAGCGAGGAGAAGGGGGCCTTCCAGAAGCGCCTCGTCGGCCGTCTTGCTGCGGCCCCGCTGCCCGACCCAAGGGTCGCCTCGAAGAAGGGCAAGGAGCCGACGCTCCTGGTCGACCGCAACGAATTGGTCATGGAGGAGGCCGCGGCCCGTATCGATGATGCCGGCGTCGACGAGGTCCTTGTCCGTTCGCCACTCACCTGCGAGGCGCGCCACGGCGTTTGCCGAGCGTGCTACGGCCGCAATCTCGCCACCGGCGAGATGGTCGCTTCGGGCGAGGCCGTCGGGATCATCGCGGCGCAGTCGATCGGCGAGCCGGGGACCCAGCTCACGATGCGAACGTTCCACACCGGCGGCGTTGCTGCTGGCGTGGACATCACGGCCGGTCTGCCACGCGTCGAGGAACTATTCGAGGCCCGCATCCCAAAGGGCAAGGCCGAGATCAGTCACATTGACGGGATCGTTGAGATCGTCCGCGGCGACGGCCCGACCAAGGTCAAGGTCATTTCCCGCGAGGTCTACGACACCGCGTTGGGCCTCTCGGATGGCGTGGAGATGCTGGCCGCCCCGGGCGACAGCGTCGAGCTTGGCCAGGCGATCGCCCGGACCGAGATCGATGGCGCCTTGACGGATGTCAGCGCTCCGGTCAAGGGCTTCCTGGTCAAGGGCGACGACGGCCTCGTCATTCGTGCCGAGGATATCGTCGAGCGCGAGTACCTCATCCCGCACAACGCCAAGATCCTGGTCGAGAACGGCGCGGAGATCCGAGCCGGTGATGCGATCACCGACGGGCCGATCAACCCGCAGGAGTACTTGGACACCCGTGGCAAGGACGCCGTCCAGCGCTACCTGGTGAAGGAAGTCCAGAAGGTCTACAAGAGCCAGGGCGTCACGATCAACGACAAGCACATCGAGATCATCGTCCGGCAGATGCTCCGAAAGGTCCGCATCGATCAGCCTGGGGACGTCGATCTGCTCCCGACCGAACTCGTCGATCGCCTCGAGTTCGAAGAGCACAACAACCGTGTCCTGGCCGAGGGCGGCGAACCGGCAACCGCTCAGACCGTCCTGCTGGGTGTCACCAAGGCGTCACTCAACACCTCGAGCTTCCTCGCGGCAGCGTCGTTCCAGGAGACCACTCGGGTGCTGACCGAGGCCGCCATCAACGGCGCCAAGGACCACCTGATCGGTCTCAAGGAGAACGTCATCATCGGCAAGCTCATCCCAGCAGGGACGGGTGCGCCAGCCAATGTCGCGGCGCGCAAGGAGCGTGAACGACGAGCCGCCATCGAGGCGCTCGCCGGCGAGGCCCTGGAGGATCTCGGGGGCGAGTTCAACCCATTCCTCGAGGATGGCCAGACCCGACCCGCGGACGACGATGCCGCGGGCCTGGCCCTGGCCGCAACGATCGCCGGGGCCGATGAGGACGAGATCGATGCGACCAACCAGTTCGCCGCCGATGACGGTCAGGACGCCAAGGCTGGCGACGCCGTCAACCCGTTCCTCGAGGAGGCCGCGGAGCTCGCCAAGACCGTCGAGGAGGCCTGACTCGCAGGCCTTCCACGACACCCCTGAATCGGCTCGCTGAGCGTTTGACACCCCCTTCGCGCCGCTGCTAAACTCCGCGTTCGTGGCCTCGGGAGGGGTCCGCCTTCGGCGCGTGCGCCGAGGACCCTATGTCAAGCCCATTACGACCCCGGTCCACCGACACTAACGGACCGGCGGCGATCACCGACCCGCCCCGGCCGGTGACGACCGAGTCACCGATCATCCGACCGAAAGGAAACGACTTCGTGCCGACGATCAGCCAGCTCGTGCGCCACGGCCGCAAGCGCAAGATCTCCAAGATCAAGGCGCCGGCCATGCGCAAGAACTGGAATAGCCTGCGCCAGCGCCAGGTGTCGATCCCGGGCGCCCCGCAGAAGCGAGGGGTCTGCCTGCAAGTCCGCACGATGACGCCCAAGAAGCCGAACTCGGCGTTGCGCAAGATCGCCCGCGTGCGCCTTACCAACCAGATGGAGGTCACGGCCTACATCCCGGGGATCGGCCATAACCTGCAGGAACACTCGGTGGTTCTCGTTCGAGGCGGCCGGGTCAAGGACCTGCCATCGGTGAAGTACCACATCATCCGAGGAACCCTGGATGCGGCCGGAGTCCGAGATCGCAAGCAGAGTCGCAGCAAGTACGGCGCCAAGGCGGCCAGCAAGCCGGGGGCCCGCTAGATGCCCCGCCGAACGAGCATCCCACGCAAGTCGAAATACGAGACGATCCCGGCCAACCGGATGACCGCCCGTTTCTCAGCCAAGCTGATGAAGGGCGGCAAGCAGAACCTTGCCGAGCGGATCCTGCGTCAGGCTCTGGCCCGGGCGGAGGCCCAGGCCGGTCGACCCGGCCTGGAGATCCTCGAGGCGGCGATGCGCAACGCGACGCCCATCATCGAAGTCAAGCCGCGCCGCGTTGGCGGCGCCACGTACCAGGTCCCGGTCGAGATCCGAAGCGATCGCCGGATGTCGCTGGGTGTCCGCTGGCTGGTCCAGTCGGCCCGCAAGCGCAATGGCAAGAGCATGAGCGAGAAGCTCGCCTCCGAACTCGTGGATGCCATGAACGGCCTCGGGGCGGCGGTCAAGCGACGAGAAGACACGCACAAGATGGCGGAGGCCAACCGGGCCTTCAGCCATTTCAAGTGGTAGAAACGGGAGCGTAGGCAGACCGTGGCACGACAAGTTCCGCTCGCAAGAACGCGGAACATCGGGATCATCGCGCATATCGACGCCGGAAAGACGACCGTCACCGAGCGGATCCTCTTCTATACGAAGAAGATCTACAAGATCGGTGAGGTCCATGAGGGCGCGGCCACGATGGATTGGATGCCCCAGGAGCAAGAGCGGGGGATCACCATCACGGCCGCTGCAACGACGGCGTTCTGGAGCGATCATCGTATCAACATCATCGATACGCCCGGGCACGTGGACTTCACGGTGGAAGTCGAGCGGAGTCTGCGCGTCCTCGACGGCGCGGTCGTCGTGTTCGATGGCGTGGCCGGTGTCGAGCCCCAGTCCGAGACGGTCTGGCGACAGGCCGATCGCTACGGTGTCCCGCGTTTCTGTTTCATCAATAAGCTCGACCGGACGGGCGCTG
>SPCO01000111.1 GCA_004525275.1 Thermomicrobiales bacterium
CTGGCAGTCGAGCACGGGGTCGAAGCCATCGTTGTCAGCAACCACGGGGCTCGACAGCTCGATCGCGTTTCGGCCGGCGTGGACGTCCTGGAGGAGGTCGTGGCGGCGGTCAACGGGCACCTGGAGGTCTGGGTCGATGGTGGCGTGCGCCGCGGACTGGACATCGCGATCGCCCTTGCCATGGGCGCTCAGGGTGTGCTGATCGGAAGACCCGTGTTTTGGGCGCTCGCCGCGGGGGGCGCCGCGGGCGTGGAGCGGGCCATTGCGATCCTGCGGGATGAGTTCGAGCTCTCCCTGGCCCTCCTCGGGGTGCGGACGCCCGCGGATATCCGGCCGGAGCACCTCGTTCGCTGAACGCCAGGTTGAGCGGAGATAGTGACGCCGAGAATGCGCCGTGCCGGATCCTTCGCTACCCTCGCATCCATGGCCATCCAGCTCCCACCAGCTGAGCCGACGCTCGTTGCCGCAGCGGCCGAACTCGAGCCTTCGGCGGCCGCCGCTCGCCATGCTGATCTCGCTGCGCAGATCGACCGGGCCAACGAGCTGTACTACGGATCGGACGCCCCCGAGATCACCGACGCGCAGTACGACGTGCTGTTCCGCGAGCTCGTCGCGCTTGAGACCGCGTTCCCGGAGCTGACCACGCCCGATTCGCCGACACAGCGCGTGGGTGGCGCCCCGACCGGGACGTTCGATGAGGTCCGCCACACGCGTCCGATGCTGTCGTTGGGCAACGCATTCAGCCACGAAGATCTGCGCGCCTTCGATGCGCGGGTGCGCAAGGGGCTCGGACTCCCACCGCCACCCGACCCGCCGCCGGACCTCCGCTACGTCGCGGAACTCAAGATCGACGGCCTCGCGATCAGCCTTCGCTACGATCGTGGCCGGTTCGTCCAGGGCGCCACGCGCGGCGATGGCACGACCGGCGAGGACGTCACGGCCAACCTTCGGACCATCGAGGTCGTACCGGCGCGGCTGGCAGAACCCGCCGCGATCGAAGCGCGTGGCGAGGTCTTCATGCCCAAGGCGGAGTTCAAGCGCATCAATGAGGAGCGCGCAGAAGCCGGTCTGGCTCTGTATGCCAACCCGCGCAACAGCGGCGCAGGGTCGCTCCGCCAGCTCGATCCAGCCATGACCGCGAGTCGGAAGCTGTCGGCATGGTTCTACCAACTGGTCGAGGACGGCGATCTCGTCGGGACCCAATCCGCCGCGCTCGAACGTCTCCGCTCACTGGGTTTTCCCGTCAACCACGAGCGCAAATCCGATCTGGACATCGACGGCGTCATCGACTTCACCGAGCGCTGGCGTGAGGCCCGCCACGCGCTGCCGTACGAGACCGACGGGGTCGTGGTCAAGGTCGACCGGTACGACCACCAGGCTCGGCTCGGGATGGTCAGCCGAGCCCCGCGCTGGGCGATCGCCTTCAAGTTCCCGCCCGAGCAGGTCGAGGCCCTCCTCGAGGACATCGTTCCCTACGTCGGCCGGACGGGGACGCTCACCCCGGTCGCGCACCTGAGCCCGACGAAGGTGGCTGGCTCGACCGTGGCCCGCGCGACTCTCCACAACCTCGACGAGGTCAGGCGCAAGGACATTCGGATCGGCGACTGGGTCGTCCTTCAGAAGGCCGGCGACGTGATCCCAGAGGTCGTGCGCCCCATCCTCGATCGACGAACGGGCCAGGAGCGCGAGTTCGCCATGCCAACGACCTGCCCGGTCTGCGGCACGACCGTCGTCCAGGATGAGGGCGCGGTCCGGATCTACTGCCCAAACGGGGACTGTCCTGCTCGCCTCGCGCAGGAGTTCGGCCACTTCGTCGGGCGTGGCGGGATGGATATCGAGGGCGCGGGCTGGGCCGTCCTCAGCCAGCTCCTCGAGCGTGGGATGGTCCACTCGCGGGCCGACTTCTTCCGGCTGAGCGTCGAGCAGCTGGAGTCGCTCGAGCGATTCGCCCAAAAGAGCGCCGAGAACCTCCACGCCCGGATCGCCCGGGCGAGAGTCGGTCGCCCGCTGGCCCGCGTGCTCAACGGTCTCGGGATGCCGCAGGTCGGAGAACAGACCGCGATCGACCTGTCGGCTTGGCTGGCCGGGCGTGTCAGGCCCGACGCGTATCCGCCTGCCGACGGCGATCTCGTGCCCGACCCCTGGTTCGCAGCGATCGAGACGGAACTGCGCCGTATCGGGACCGAGGAACCGGACACCTTCACCGAGGTCCCCGGGATCGGCCCTACCGTCGCCGCGGCGCTTGGCCGCTGGTTCAACGATGACGCGACCCGGGACGTCCTGCGCGAGCTCGTGGATGTCGGTCTCGTCCCGGAGCGCCCGATACCAAGATCCGTGGGGGAGGGGAGCGCCGGCCCCCTGAACGGCAAGACGCTCGTCGTGACGGGCACGCTCGAGGGCTTCAGCCGCCCTGAGGCGGACGAGGCGATTCGAGCGGCCGGCGGCAAGCCCGCCGCCTCCGTGTCGAAGAAGACGGACTACCTCGTCGCCGGCGAGCGTGCCGGCTCGAAGGTGGCCAAGGCCGAGGCGCTGGGCGTGCCGATCGTCGATGAAGCGGCGTTCGTGCGGTTGCTCGGGGGACTCGGCTAGGCTCGGCTGCGGCTGTAGCGCTCCATCATGTCGACGACCGCCGACCGGGCCGCCTTCCAGTCGGGGAGGTCGCCGAAGATATCGCCATCGGGTCCCCAGCGCTTGAGTTGGGTCATCGCGGTGACGATCGCGTCATGGGCGAGCGCCCGATTGCGGCCGGCGTTGACTTGACCGGTCACCAGGTAGCGTCGCACGGTCTCGAACGGTGCGGACCAGCGACCGATGCGGATCCGGTCACCCTCACGCAGCGAATCGAGCCACTCGTCGTCGCCGACCGGGTGTCGATCGTGCTCGGTCTGGTGTCGGACGAGATCCACGCGCAGCCCGATGTGGTCAAGACTTGGCAGGCGTCCGTCGTCGCCGACCGTCTCGTAGCAGGTCGGGCAGGAGGGAAGCTCAGCCTCGGCTCTCGGGGGTTGGCCATAGGGCAGACCGCAGCGCCGACAGAAGGTGCCGTGGCCCCGGTCGGACGGGGTCCCGCATTGCAGACAGACGGTGCTGATCATCCGTGCTCCGGAGGTTACGAGGGAGGTTCAGCTGCCAGCGTCGCGGAGTGCCGCGCGCTCGGCCATCACTCCTTCGGTCATCCGGATCGTGCCGTTCGGGTCATGTCCTCCGTCGCGCTCAGCCCATGGCGAAGTTGAATTGCCCCCAAATGAACGTGGGCTGCCAGTTCAACGCTTCGCCCCTGATCATCCGCGGGGCTCGCCACGCGTCCGTCCAGCCGGCTTCGAGCAGCCGCTCGAGACCAGTCTCGTTCTCCTCGACCAGCCCGGCGCGGACGCGCTCGTTCGGCCCGCGGACGGCTCGGCGGCTCTCCAGGATGGCGATCCCATCGGCCAGCCCGGGCGCGATGGTATGGCCACCGCCCCACGGCGCTCGAACGGTGAAGCCACCGAGCGAACCGTCGGGATGATCGAGGCAGCGGGCGGTCTGGGGCGTGGCGAAGGCGCGCAACAGATGGGTCCGATCCTCGCCGGTCGCCAAGTTTGCGAGTTGGCCCATCGCAGCGAGGTCGGCCTTGTGAAATGGACGGATCCGGGGATCGATCACGCCGCTCGCCGTCCCGCTCGCCTCGAGGATCCGGTAGGTCGACTGGACCGTGAACCCGATGCGCTCGTAGAGACGCCGGCCGGCCGCCGTTGCCACCAGCACGAGCGTCCGGCAACCGGCAGCCTCGGCGGCATCGATCGTGGCCTGGGTCAGGGCCATCCCGAGACCCCGTCGACGCCAGGCCGGGTCCACCCAGACGGTGCCGATCCAGCCGACCGAGCCATTGACGCTGGCGACCCCGGTCCCGACCACGTCGCCGTTGGCGACCGCGACGAAGGGTCGGGACGCTCGATGAACGGCGACGAAATCGAGCGTGGACCTCCGGTCGCCCCAGCCTTCGCGCAGGAACCCGGCGACGATCGAATCGACGTCGCCCGGTGTCATCGGTCGGATCAGGGGCAGCTGCATCTGCCGATCGTAGCGGGCCGGTCCGGTATCATCGAGTCGATGACCATCCTGTCCCGATCCGATGTCGAGCATGTCGCCCATCTCGCTCGTCTCGGGCTGACCGACGACGAGCTGACCCGTCTCGAGAGCGAGCTGAACCACATCATGGATCAGTACGCGATCCTGGCTGAGCTGCCGACCGACGATATCCCGCCGACGGCCCAGACGATCGAACTCGAGAACATCCTGCGCGAGGATGTCGTGATCCCGTCACTCCCCGTCGAGGCGGTCCTCGCCAACGCGCCGGCGAGCGACGGCGACTTCATCGTCGTGCCCGCCATCCTGGATGAACGCTGACCGGCCCGATGACGGATCTGACGCGCCTCCTGGCCCACCAGATGGCTGCGCTCCTTCGAGCCGGTGACATCTCGTCACGGGAGCTCACCGAGGCGCACCTGGCGGCCGCCGAGCGGGACAATCACGCCCTCAATGCGTGGCTGACGATCGATCGTGAGCGCGCGCTCGCTGAGGCCGACGCAGCGGACGCCCGATTCGCGGGCTCCGGAACCGCGTCGGACGACGGACTCGGCCCTGCGCACCCGCTGCTGGGCATCCCGGTCGCGCTGAAGGACCTGGTCTCGGTCGCCGGTGGCCAATGCACCGCCGGTTCGCGCATCCTTGAGGGTTACCGGGCGCCGTATGACGCACATATCACGGAACGCCTGCGGGAGGCCGGCGCGGTCATCCTGGGCAAGACCAACATGGACGAATTCGCGATGGGCTCGTCGACCGAGCACTCCGCGTTCGGACCCACGGCGAACCCATGGGCCCTGGATCGCGTGCCGGGCGGGAGCAGCGGCGGCTCGGCGGTGGCCGTGGCCGCCTATCACACGCCCCTCTCGATCGGCACGGACACGGGCGGTTCGATCCGCCAGCCAGCGGCCCTCTGTGGCGTCGTCGGGATGAAGCCGACCTATGGGCGGGTCAGTCGCTACGGAATCGTCGCTTTCGCGAGCTCGCTCGATCAGATCGGCCCGTTCGGCCGCGACGTGCGAGATGCCGCCGCGCTACTCCATGCCGTGGCCGGGCGCGACGGTCGAGACTCCACCTCGTCGCCCGAGCCCGTCCCGGCGGCGTTGACCGCACTTCCGGCCGGTGACGACGAAGCTGGGGCTGCGCTGCGGGGCAAGCGCTTCGGTTTGCCGCGCGAGTACTTCGTCGCGGGGATGGAGCCTGGCGTCGAAGCTTCCATCCGGGCGGCGGTCGTGGCGCTCGAGGCCGCCGGGGCGATCGTCGAGGACGTCAGCCTGCCGCACACTGACTATGGCCTGGCGACGTATTACATCGTGGCCCCGGCTGAGGCGTCGGCCAATCTCGCCCGATATGACGGGATCCGCTTCGGGCTCCATCTGGGCGACGGCGACGTTCTGGCGAACTATCTCGCGACGCGTGGCCAGGGTTTCGGGGCGGAGGTCAAGCGCCGGATCATGCTCGGGACCTACGCCTTGTCGGCCGGCTACTACGACGCTTATTACCTCAAGGCCCAGAAAGTCAGGACCTTGATCAAGGGCGACTTTGATGCATTGTGGGCGCAGGGCTTCGATGCGCTGGTCGCACCGACGTCGCCGACGGTCGCCTTCAGATTCGGCGATCGCCTGGCAGATCCTGTCTCGATGTACCTCTCCGATGCGTGCACGTTGC
>SPCO01000240.1 GCA_004525275.1 Thermomicrobiales bacterium
GGCTCGCCGCGCAGCTGCGCGATGGCCCGTTGGAGGGGCCGACGGACGCCTTCCGCTGGGTAGTCGGGAAATGGGCTGCGCGCGACGGCCGCATCCAGGCTCAAGTCGCCACCATGGACTCGCCGGGCAAGGGCCGCGAGTCCCGCGATGGCCACAGCCTGTTCCTCGGCGAATCGCCGACCCGCGTGTTGGCCGTGGCCGGGAACGATGACCTCGTCGACCAGCTCGGCGACTCGGGACGCGGTCTCCGGCCAATCGAGCGGATACCCGTCGCCGAAGTAGGGGACCGCCCCGTTCTCGACCAGATCCCCCGCGAACAGCACGCCCGCCCCCGGAACTCGGACGACGATGTCGTGATCGGTGTGGCCCCGACCGAGAAAGCGCAACTCGACACGGCGGCTGCCGACCTCGACATAAGCGGTCTCCGAGAACGTTCGGTCGGGCGGGTCGATGACGACCTCCGGAAGGTCGGCGGCGAGCTCCGGTTCGCTGGCCGCGATGGAAGCGCGCCGCGCCTCGCCGGTCCTGGCCATGAAGGCGACGCAACCTTCGTGACCCCAGATCGTCGCGGGTCGGAAGAGGTGGTTGCCATAGACGTGATCGAAGTGTCCGTGGGTGTCGACGACGATAGTGACCGGCGACGTGGTCAACTCCCGAAGGTCGGTCAGGATCTCGCGGGCCTGCGGATAGGTCGAGCGGGTATCGATGACGAGCGCCTCGCCGTCGCCCAGAACGACCCCGATGTTCTGGTCATAGAACGTGTAGCGCCGAACGAATACGCGATCACCGATCTCAGTCCAATCCGCCATTCGAGCATGGTATCCGTGGTGCGATCCGGCGGCGGGGCTTGACAAGCGACTTAGTACTCACTAAGTTATGCGCATGAACGCCACCGGTACCACCCGCCACACCGCGGATGAGCGGCGCGACGAGATCGTCGTGGTTGCGCTCCGCGAGTTTGCCGAGGCTGGGTATTCAGGGACCTCGACCGACACGATCGCGAGCGCGGTCGGCGTTTCCCAGCCGTACGTCTTTCAGCTGTTCGGAACGAAGCGGGAGCTGTTCCTGGCGGTCGTTCGTCACGGGTTCCAGCGGACTCGAATGGTTCTCCACGAGGCGGCTACGCGCGGCCCGGACGATGACCAGACGTGCACCGTGCTGCATCTGATGGGTAGCGCGTATATGCGTCTCCTGTCGGATCGCGACCTGCTCCGGGTCCAGCTCCAGGCATACGCCGCGTGCGGGGACGACGATGTCCGGCAGGTCGTGCGGGAGGAGTTCGCCGCCCTGTACGCCCTGGTGAAGCAGGACAGTGGCGCTTCCAACGAAGAGATCCATCAGTTCTTCGCCGAGGGGATGCTGCTCAACGTCGCGGCCGCGCTCGAACTTGGCGGCAAGCCGGAGACCTGGTCCCTCAGCGGCTTGCTCGCCGAGCAGGGTCTGTCAGCTGGAACGGCTGGTGGTGCCTGAGTCCATCGGCCGGCGCCCCCCCTTTTTTTCTCGACCATTCTTAGTGACCACTAACTTACCTCAGGAGACATACCCATGAGCCAAGCTCGACCCAACGCTCTCTGGACGTTCATCGTCACCTCCATCGCCCTGTTCATGGTCGCCCTCGACAACCTTGTCGTGGTGACCGCCCTGCCGGTCATCAAGGCTGATCTCGGCGCCTCGCTCGCGGACCTGCAATGGATGGTCAACGCGTACACCTTGACCTTCGCTGTCCTGCTCATCACGGGCGCCGCCCTGGGCGATCGTTTCGGACGCAAGCGCGTGTTCCTGATCGGCATGGGCATCTTTGTCGGTGGCTCCGCGCTTGCGGCCCTCGCCCCCTCGACCGAGACGCTCATCCTGGCCCGTGCCATCCAGGGCGTCGGTGCCGCGATCGTCACCCCGTTGACCCTGACCATCCTGTCCGCGGCCATGCCCGCCGAGCGCCGCGCGGTCGCACTTGGCGCGTGGGGCGGCATCGCCGGTCTGGCGATCGCGATCGGCCCGCTGGTCGGTGGCGCCATCGCCGA
>SPCO01000097.1 GCA_004525275.1 Thermomicrobiales bacterium
ATCGATGGTGCGTTCCGGGCGTGGGGGATCCCAAAGGGCGGGACCGGGAGCGTGAGTACTGCGATCGGCCAGGCCGCGCTCTCCCTGGGCGCCGAGATCCGGACCGAGGCACCGGTTGCGAGGGTGATCGTCGAGGGCGGACGTGCGGTGGGCGTTTCGCTCGAATCCGGAGAGGAGATCCGGGCCGAGTCCATCTTGTCCTCGCTCGACTCGAGCCGGACCTTCCTCGGCCTGCTCGAGCCCGGGACCCTCGACCCGTCATTCGAGGAGCAGGTCCGGCGCTTCAAGTTCCGCGGCTCTTCAGGAAAGGTGAACCTCGCGGTCGACCGGTTACCGGACTTCACGTGCCTGCCCGGCGAGGGTGAGCATCTGCGCGGCGCGATCAGCTTCAGCCCGTCGATCGACGAGATGGAGCAGGCCTACGACGACGCGAAGTACAACCGGTTCAGTCGCAAGCCGTACGTCGACATGATCATCCCGACCCTGGTCGACCCGTCGATGGCTCCGCCCGGCAAACACGTCATCAGCTGCTTCGTGCAGTACGCGCCGTACAAGCTGGCCCCGGAGCTCGGGACCTGGGATGACCAGCGCGAGGCGTTCGGCGACGCGGTCATCGACCGGATCGCCGAGTTTGCGCCGAACATCCGCGACATCATCCTTTATCGGAACGTCCAGACACCGCTCGACATCGAGCGGACCACCGGGCTGACCGAGGGCAATATCTTCCAGGGCGAGCTGTCGCTCGAGCAGCTCTTCTTCAACCGCCCGATCCCGGGCTACGCCCGGTTCAGGACTCCAGTCCGGGACCTGTGGCTATGCGGCTCGGCGACCCATCCGGGTGGCGGGATCATGGGTGCGAACGGGCGGATCGCCGCACTCGAAGTCCTGCGGGCCCGCGGCCGGAAGGTGGCCTAGGCGATGGCCACGAATGGCTACGATGCGATCGTCGTCGGGGGCGGCCACAACGGCCTGGTGACAGCCGCCTACCTCGGCAAGGCCGGCCTTCGCACGGTCGTTCTCGAACAGCGGGCGACCGTCGGCGGCGCGGCCTCGACATCGGAATTGGCGCCCGGTGTCCGGGTACCGACGCTCGCCCACACGGTCGGACGGCTGCGTCCGTCCGTCGTCCGCGATCTCGACCTCAAGCGGCACGGCCTGTCGCTGATCGCGCCCGAGGTCAGGGCCTTCGCCCCCGGTCCCGACGGGGATGCCATCGTCCTGTGGGCTGACGCGGCCCGGACGGCGCAGGGACTGCGCGCTCGATCGGTCGCCGACGCGGGCCGCTACGAGGCATTCGACCGTCTCGTCCGCACCCTCTCCGGGTTCCTTGGCGGACTCGCCCGACAGACGCCACCGGACATCGACTCGCCGGGCGTCGGCGATGCACTCGCCGGTCTCCAGCTCGGCCGGGACTATCGCGGTCTCGGTCGGGACGCCGGACGGACCATGACCCGCGTCCTGCCGATGGCCATCGCCGACTTCGTCGCCGAGTCGTTCGAGACGGACGCGGTCCAGGCGCTCATCGCCTGGCGTGGTGTCCAGTTCACCGCGATGGGACCATGGTCGGCCGGCACGACCGCGGTTCTGCTCATCGACTCCGCCGGTAGCGACGGTGGTGCACCCGGCCAGACGGTCTACGCCCGCGGCGGGCCCGGGGCGCTCAGTCAGGCCCTGGCAGCGGCCGCGATCGCATCCGGCGTGGAGATCCGCACCGGGACAGAGGTCGTCGAGATCACCTCCCGCGACGGCCGCGCGACGGGCGTGGTCCTGGCGAGCGGCGACGAACTGACCGCCCGCGCGGTCGTCGCAGGTATCGATCCCAGGGCGGTGCTCACCAGACTCGCCGATCCAGTCGCCATCGGCCCGAGCTTGTTGTGGCGAGCCGCCAACATCCGCATGCCTGGAACGGTGGCGAAGGTCAACCTGGCCCTATCCGGGACGCCGCAGTTCAGCGCGGCGGGCGACGACCCCAGCTTGATCCGGGGACGGATCATCATCGCCCCGGGCATCGACGCCATGGAGCGCGCCCACGACGACGCGAAGTACGGACGCCCGTCGGAGCAGCCGATCATGGAGGCCACGATCCCGTCGCTGGCGGACCCCTCGCTCGTCGAGGGCGCACCCAGGGGCAGCCAGGTCATGAGCGTCAGCGTCCAGTACGAGCCGTACACCCTTCGCGAGGGCACGTGGGATACGTGGCGCGACCGGCTCGGGGACCAGGTCGTGGCGGCCCTGGACGGGTACGCTCCAGGACTCGCCAGCCTCGTGACGGCCCGACAGGTTCTGACCCCAGTCGATCTTGAACGCGACTTCGGCCTGACCGGCGGGCATCCGATGCACGGTGAGCACGGCCTCGACCAGTTCTACCTGTGGCGGCCGCTCCTTGGACATGCCCGCTACAGGCTCGCCGTCGACGGCCTCTACCTGGCCGGCGCGGGGAGTCATCCGGGCGGCGGCGTCACCGGCCAGAATGGCCAGAATGCCGCACGCGAGATCGTCGACGACCTTCGGCGGCGGCACCGCTAGCCCGCCGCGCCGCGCCGACCCGATGGTCGGCCTTCGCGACCGACCGGCTCGCGCCGGATCGCAGCCCGGTCAGCCGTCGGGGTCGTCCGGAAGCGTCCAATCCCACGTCTTCAGCCGCTTCAGCAGCCGTCGACCGGTCAGATCCAGGTGGATCGGCGTCACGGCGATGCGCCGGTTGACGACGGCGTGGAAGTCCGTCCCCGGAACGGCCAGCCCGGACGGCGGCGGACCGCCGATCCAGAAGTAGGGGATCCCACGCGGGTCCTGGCGTTCAACGAGTTCATCCTGGTAGACACGCTTGCCGAGACGGGTGACCTCGACGCCGTCGAATTCGTCCGGGCTGACAGCCGGCACGTTGACATTGACGAGCTCGCCGGGCGACAGGCCATGCTCCAGGATGTTGCGCGCGACGGTCGTCGCGACCCGGCCCGCGAGGCTGAAATCCGGGTGTGCGTAGTACTCCTGTGAGATCGCGAAGGCCGGGCAACTATTGATCGCCGCTTCCATTGCCGCACTCACCGTGCCCGAGTAGGTGATGTCGTCACCCAGGTTCGCCCCATAGTTGATGCCGGCCGCGACGAGGTCGAAGCCATGACCGAAATGGCCGAGAAAGGCCAGGCTGACGGCGTCCGTGGGGGATCCATCGACGGAGTAGGCGAGCGAGCCGTCGGCCAGGATCCGCTCGCGAACGCGGAGCGGCCGCATGAGCGTCTTCTGATGGCCGACCGCGCTCTGGTTCGTGTCCGGTGCGACGACCGTGACCTCGCCCATTCCCTCGAGCGCCTGCTTGAGCGCCAGCAGGCCGCGCGACTCTACGCCGTCATCGTTCGTGACCAGGATCCTTGGCCGGCTCGACCATTCACCGAGCGGCCGAGCGCTGGATCGGAGCGCCCGCGGTCCGCCCCGTTCCGCCCCCCCGGCCAGGGGTTCGCCGCGTTCCTTGTCCACATCGCGACGTTCCGTCCGGGCGCGTTCGCGGGTCATGTCCGGAGTCGATTCGCGGAGGTCCCGGGCGGCGCGATCCTCGTCGGTCACGTCGCGAGCGTTGACGGACCGGGGCCGGCCGGATCGGTGTCGGCCGCGCCGGGCTCATCGATATCCGCGGCGCTGCCCGGGATCGGCTCTCGCGGGATCCGGACGGGTTGCCCATCGCGCTCCTCCAGGCGGCGCGCCGCGCGACCGGCGACGGATCGATCGCCCGACCTACGCTTGAGGAACTCCAGCAGGAAGGCTGACACGACCGCCGCGACGGGGATGCCGAAGATCGCACCGGGGATGCCGGCGATCCGGCCGCCGATCAGCACGGCGCCCAGGACGACGATCGGATGGATCCCAACGGCACCCTGCATGATCCTGGGCTGCAGGACGTTCATGACGACGACCCAGCCGACGCCCATCAGGATGATCGTCGGCAGGACCGACTCCGGCTGGAGCACCAGGGCGACGATCACCGGCGGCGCCCATGACACGAACGGTCCAAAGAACGGGATCATCTGGAGAACACCGGCCGAGACCGACGTGAGCGCGGCCAGTGGCAATCCGAGCAACATGTTCGTGGCCAGCGCGATCAGGAAGTAGACGGCGCCCATCAACGCCTGGCCGCGCAGGAACCCGCCGAACGACCGCGAGACCGAGGTCTCGAGCAGGCGCGACTCCTCCGAGTACGCCGGTGGGACGATCCGGAACAAGAAGGCCAACACGGCATCGCGATCCAGGACCATGTAGATGGACAGGAAGAACACGATGAGCATGGTCCCGACGACGCCCAGACTCGCCACCGCGATCGCCTGAAGCGGTTGGAACAGCGCGCCCGCGAGGTCGTCCAGATTGGCCAGGGCGGCCTCGGCCTGCGCGACGAGGTCGATCTGGCCGAGACCGAGGGTGTTCAGGCGCTCCTGCCATGGGGCGAGAATGGTCGGCAGATTCGCCTTGATATCCGGGATCGACGCCAAGAACTGGTTGATCGATGTCGCGAGCGCGCCGGCGGCGACGACGACGAGGACGATCAGGAGGGCGACGACGGCGGTATAGACCAGGATCGTGGCGACAGCCCGGGGCAGGCGAGGGATGGCGTTCACGACGCGGCTGACGATCGGGCTGATGATGAACGCCAGCAGCCAGGCCAGAAAGAACGTCAGCAGGATGTCGCCGAAGTAGAAGAACAGGTCGGCCAGCTCGCTGGCGATGTAGAAGAAGACCGCGACGACCCCGAGGATGAGCAGGACGCCCAGGAGGCGTCGATCGCGTGAGTCCGGGCTGGCGGTCAGCATGGCATCAGCGCAGGCCCATCTTCTCCCGGACTTCGATCATCGTCGCCTCCGCGATCGGACGGATTCGTTCGGCGCCGACCGCCAGGATCTCGTCGATCCGATCGGGGTGCGCCATCAGGTTCGCATAGCGATCACGCGCCTCAGCGTAACGCTCCGTGATCCGCTCGGCGAGAATCCGTTTCATGTCCACGCACCCGGTTCGGGCCGTTCGCTCACCGTCCCACAGCGACTCGTAGTCATCACCGAAGGCGCGCTGGAGCTGGCAGACGTTGCAGACCTCCGGTCGACCGGGATCGGTCCGCAGGACCCGCTGTGTGTCGGTGACCATGGACATGATCTGCTTCTTGATGAGCTCCGGCGGGCCGAGCACATCGATCGTGTTCCCGACCGACTTGGACATCTTCCGAACCCCGTCCGTTCCGAGGACGGTCGGTGCCTCCGTGTAGACGGCCTTGGGCTCCGGAAACGTTTGGCCGTACCGGGCGTTGAATGCTCGGACGATCTCGCGCGATAGCTCCAGATGGGCCGCCTGGTCCTTGCCGACCGGGACGAGCGAAGCCTTGTAGATGACGATGTCCGCTGCCTGCAGGACCGGGTAGGCCAGCAATCCGTGGTTCACGTCGTCCTGCTGGTGTTCCTTCTTCTCCTTGTACGTCGGTGTGCGTTCCAGCCAGCTGACCGGCGTCACGGTCGTGAGCAGCCAGGCGAGCTCGGTCACCTCGGGTCGATGGCTCTGGACGAACAGGGTGCAGCGGTCCGGATCGAGCCCTAGCGCCAGCAACGAGGCCGCCATCTCGCGGGTCTGGGTTCGAAGGGCAGCCGGATCGTGCGTGCTCGTCAACGCGTGGTAGTCGACGATGGAGTAGATCGCTTCGTACTCGTATTGCAGTCGGACGTAGTTCCTGACCGCACCCAGGTCGTTGCCCAGGTGGACGACGCCGGACGGTTGGATGCCCGAAAAGATGCGCGGCCGCGGGACAGGCGCGGCGAGCGGCGCCGGGGCGGGGGCGAGCTCTGTGGTCATGGTTTGCGAGTGTAGCGGACGGCACGGACCGGACGGTCACCCGGGTCGGCTACCATTCGGCGGATGCCGCGACCCATCCGACGCCGCTCATGACCGGTTCCCCGCTCCGCGTCGGCGTGCTCGGTGCCGGGACGGTCGGACGCGAGGTCGTCGTGGCCTTGATGAACCGGCCGGACGAGTTCCGGGCATCGGATGGCGTCCCGATCCACCTGGCCGCTGTGGCCGTCCGCGATACCGCCCGTGGCGCCGCGCTTGGGCTTGCG
>SPCO01000192.1 GCA_004525275.1 Thermomicrobiales bacterium
GGCCAGGTTCGCGGGATCGCCCGGATGATCGAGCGCGAGGAGTACTGCGTCGACATCCTCCAGCAGACGGCCGCACTGCGCGCTGCGGTGGACGCACTGTCGATCGTCGTCCTCGAGGATCACGTGAGTGGCTGCGTCCGCACGGCTGCTGAGCAGGGCAAGGCGGATGAGTACATCGATGAGGTCATCGACGTCGTCCGACGAACGCTGGGACGCCCGGTGCGGAGTGCCAGCCGCTCTTCGTGACCTCGGGGTCGGGGCGACAGGTTATCCACGAATCCACCACACCCGGCTCGATTGGTGGAAAACCCCGTTGACTCGGGGCCCGCTGGACCGGTAGCGTCCGGCATCCGCACTGGGGCAGACGCTCGGGTAACGCGGTCCGCGAGGGGCTCGAGGAGACTCGGCCGTGAACTGGACGGACCGCGGAAGACCGACACCGAGCCCATGGTGCGAGACGATGCCGACGCCGGGAGTGGCGCCGCGTGGTTGGATGGCACGCGAACCAGAGGAGGCGTGTCGTGGATCGACCACGTGAGCCGCTCCCGACGCGCGTTCAGGACACCCCGCCGCTGCCGTCGGCCTATGCCGACGCGCTCGATGCCGGGCTGCGAACGCTGGGTCTGGAGTTGTCGATATCGGCCCGGGCGGCCATCGACGGCCACGCCCGGTTATTGCTGGCCTGGACGGCGGCCATCAATCTCACGGCCATCCGCGATCCGGCCGCCGTCGCGCTCGTTCACGTCGTCGACAGTCTGAGCGCGATACGGGTGTTTCGCGAACGAGAGACCGAACGATCCGTCGACCTGGGCTCTGGCGGCGGCTACCCGGGCCTGCCCATCGCGGCCGCCCTGCCGATGACCCGCTCGCTCCTGATCGAGCCGGTCGCCAAGAAGGCCAGATTCCTGAGCGTGGCCATCGCCGCGACCGGTATGGCCGGGAGCATCGAGGCGGCGCCGGTTCGGGCCGAGGCGCTCGCCGCCGACCCGCGCCATCGCGGTCAGTGGCCGGCCGTAACCGCTCGAGCGGTGGCGGCGCTCCCCGAGCTCATCGAGCTCGCTTTTCCGCTCCTGGCGCCCGACGGCTATCTGGTCGCCTGGAAGCGAGGCGATCTGGGCCTGGAATTGGCTGCCGCTGATCGGGCGATGGAGGCTCTCGGCGGTGGCTCGATCGAGATCCGGCCGGTGCTCGGCCCGGGCCTCGAAAACCATCGCCTGGTCATCGCGACCGCCCGTGGCCGCGTACCGGCGCAGTACCCCCGGGAGCCCGCTGTGCGCAAACGTCGGCCATGGTGAGCCGCGCACTGCTAGATTCTGTGTAGTGCGAATCGCCGTCCTCTCGGACATCCACAGCAACCTCATCGCCCTCGAGGCCGTTCTGGCCCACATCGGGTCGGTCGATGCAGTCTGGCACCTGGGCGATGTCGTCGGCTATGGGCCGGAGCCAGACGCCGTGGTCGAGCGGCTCGCCGCCCTTGGCGCGACCGGTGTCCGGGGCAATCATGACGCTGCCGCAGCCGGCGGCAACGAGATCGATTGGTTCAACCCGGATGCCCGCGCCGCGATGGAGTGGACGCGCCTGACCATCTCGGAGACGACGCGTGCATGGCTCGATGGGCTGCCCCCGCGACGGGTCGACGCGGACTTCACCTCGGTTCACGGCAGCCCCCGTGATCCGATCTGGGAATACGTGACTTCGGCGGCCCTCGCCCGCGCCGGTCTCTCGGCCATCTCGACCGAGCACGGCCTGCACGGCCACACGCACATCCCCATCGCATTCACCCAGGTCGACGGTCGGATGCGCACCCTGGCGCCGCGAGCCGGCAACACCGTGGCCCTCGGCGAGGGGCGAACCTTGCTCAATCCCGGCAGCGTGGGTCAACCGCGCGATGGGGATCCGCGGGCCAGCTTTATGGTCATCAATACCGATGCCGGGACGGCCACCTGGGGCCGGGCCGACTACGACATCGATGCTGTCGCGGCCAAGATGCACGCCGCCGGCTTACCGGTCCGGCTCGCCGAACGGCTGCGCGTCGGCGCCTGATGATCGGCGGCAGACGCCCGCTTCAAGGACGCAAGCCAGGCGATCGCCGCGTTCGGGTGGATCGTCCCCATGCACCGTATTTCCGCTACACCGGCCGCGGCCAGCTCACGGCCAAGGAGGCGGCCAGCGCGCCGACGACGCCTCGCGGTCGCGCCCTGGCGTCGGTTCGCGGCTACCTGTTCGGGCGCCCCCTCGCGAGTGAGGAGGAACTGGGCGAACGCCTACCCAAGACCAAGGCGCTCGCGATCTTCAGCTCGGATGCCATCAGTTCGTCCGCCTACGCGACCGAGGAGATCCTGCGCGTCCTGATCCTGGGCGGCGCGGCCGCGCTGGTGCTGGGCGTTGAGGTCAGCATCGCGATCTCGATCCTGCTCGTCGTCGTCGCGATCTCGTATCGCCAGATCGTCGTCGCCTACCCGACGGGCGGCGGCTCGTACACCGTGTCACGTCGAAACATCGGGCAGTCCGTGAGCCTGGTGGCGGCTTCCGCCCTGCTCATCGACTATGTGATGACCGTGGCTGTGTCGACCTCGTCGGCGGTCGAACAGATCGTGTCCGCATTCCCGGTCCTGTTCGACGAGCGCGTCCTCATCGGGGTCGGGGCCATCGGTCTCATCGCCATCGCCAACCTGCGTGGGCTGCGCGAGGCAGGCAATATCTTTGCCGCACCGACCTACCTGTTCGTTGGATCGGCACTCCTGATGATCGCCGTCGGTGCATTCCGAATCGTCGTCCTCGGCGAAGGTGAGACCTACGGACCGACCGTCTCGCAGCAGCTTGCCGATACCGTGCAACCGATCACGATCCTTCTGCTCCTACGCGCATTCGCGGCTGGTGCGGTGGCCCTGACGGGTACGGAGGCGATCGCCACTGGAGTTCCGGCCTTCAAGCCGCCTGAGTCCAGGAATGCCGCGACCACGCTGGCCGTCATGGCCGCGCTCCTGGCCACGTTGTTCATCGGGATCACCTTCCTTGCGGTCAATTTCGCGATCCTCCCGATCGAGTTCCCCGAGAAGCAGACTGTCATCGCCCAGGTCGCCCGGACGGTCTACGGGGACGGATTCTTCTTCTACATGTTCCAGGCCTTCACGGCCATCCTGCTGTTCCTGGCCGCGAACACGAGCTTCAATGCCTTTCCCCGGCTCCTCGCCATCCTGGCCGGGGATGGCAACATGCCCCGGCAGTTCGCATTGCGCGGAGATCGCCTGGCGTATTCCTACGGGATCATCGTCCTGGCCTCGCTGGCGGCCGCCCCGATCATCATCTTCCAGGGATCGACCCACC
>SPCO01000080.1 GCA_004525275.1 Thermomicrobiales bacterium
GCTTGCCGTGCCCGATCGCGATGGACGACGAGGGCGGCCCTGCCGTCCGACGTGGCGACGTCGATCGTCGCGTCTGCGAGGAGGTCCGCGGCGCTGGCCGCCACCAGGGTCGACAGTCGACCGTCGTCTACGACGCGATCGCTGGCGATCGGCTTGCGCGCGAACGTCAACGCCAGGCGTCCCGCGCGCCGGATAAAGCGGGGCACGGAATCGGCCCCGAGACCCTTCTCGCGTCGGACTCGGATGACGTGGTCCCTCGCCTGGGGCGTGAATCGAAGCATGCGCACCTCCATCTGTTCAGGATATAGTAGCCTACTGGCAAGTATTTGACCAGACCTCATGCCGATCCGCGACCATAGCGAGGTTCCGAGTGGACGATCCGGAGATCCTGGACTCGATCGAGAGGATCGTGGTCGCCGGCGTGGCGATGACCAACGCTTCGCTCGGCCGCTCGCGCCCGAACCTCGAGCTCACCCTTCAGCAGTGGCGAGTCATGGTCGTTCTGGGTGATTCTGCCGATGGCCGGCCGGTCGGCGAGATCTCGCGGCTGATAGCCGTGACCCGGCCGGCCACGGGGCGACAGCTGCGCCGCCTCGAACAGCGCGGGCTGATCACCCTGGAGACAGACGCGCATGATCGGCGGGTCACCCGGGCGCGACTGACCGGGGCCGGGATCTCGGCGCGAGCGTCGATCCTTGCCGACCGCCGGGCGTCGATCGAGTCCGCGCTGCACGATCAAGTGGTGGACGACAACGTCGCGGCCCAGCTCGACCGGGTGGCGTCGGCACTCGAGTCGGCCGGTCGAAGCCCCTGTCGTCCGCGTGGCGAGCTAATCCCGACCTCTCTGGTCGGGATTGGACAATCGCGCTAGACTTCGGGCCGAGATGGACGACCTCTACCGCGATTACATCCTTGAGCACTACCGACGGCCCCACAACTTCGGGGTTATCGAGGATGCCGACGCGTCGTATGAGGGCGCCAACCCGCTGTGTGGCGATCGGATCACGATGATGCTCGGGGTCAAGGACGGTGTCGTCGACCGCGTCGCCTTCACTGGCCGCGGTTGTGCGATCAGTCAGGCCAGCGCCAGCCTGTTGACTGACGAGATCAAGGGCAAGACGGTCGACGAAGTCGCGGCCATCCGTGCCGACGACCTGCTCGATCTACTGGGCATCGATATCAGTCCGGCCCGCCTGAAGTGCGCGATGCTCAGCCACGACAGCCTCCAGCACTTGCTGGGCGACCTGGGTGTGGCCGTCGGGCCCGACCGGACGCCCGCGGAGGCCGGCGCATGATCCGGATCGAGCGCCGCTGCAGGTGTCGTCAGCCGGTCTGACCACCGGCCGCGACTCAGCCCCCCGCCCTGGCGCCACCAGCGCCAGCCCGTCGACCGATCGGAGCTCACCAGCCCCATGCCAAAGTCTTACGCCGACCTCCTTCGCGAGGCCCGCGCGCAGATCAGAGAAGTCAGTCCGCAGGAGGTCGATGCACTGCCTCCGAGCGCCGCGGCGCTCATCGATGTCCGCGAGGAATCGGAGTGGGAACAGGGACACCTGCCCGGCGCCCAGCACATCTCGAAGTCGTACATCGAACAGCAGATCGAAGGCGCGGTCGCGGATCGCGATGCACAGGTGATCCTGTACTGCGCCGGCGGGATCCGGTCGTTGTTCGCGGCCCAGACCCTTGCGGAGATGGGCTACACGGATGTCGCCTCGATGTCCGGCGGGTTCCAATCATGGAAGGGGGCCGGCCTCGCGTTCGAGATGCCGGTCGTCCTGACCGCCGACCAGAAGCAGCGCTACAGCCGCCACTTGCTGATCCCCGAAGTCGGCGCCGCGGGCCAGGCGAAGCTCCTCGGTTCGAAGGCGCTGCTGATCGGAGCCGGTGGACTCGGCTCGCCGGCCTCGCTTTACCTCGCCGCCGCGGGCGTCGGCACGATCGGCATCGTCGACTTCGATGTCGTTGACATCAGCAATCTGCAGCGTCAGGTGGTGCACACGACGGACCGGGTGGGGGAGCGCAAGGTCGAATCGGCCAAGAAGTCGATCAATGCGCTGAACCCTGAGATCAATGTGCTCGCCCACGAGGAGATGCTCGTCGCTGACAACGTCGACCGGATCATCGCCGGTTATGACGTCATCCTCGACGGGACCGACACCTTCGAGACGCGCTACATCCTCAATGATGCGGCGGTCATCGCCGGGATCCCGGTCATCCACGCCAGCGTCTTTCGGTTCGAAGGTCAGCTCACGACGTTCATCCCCTACGAGGGCCCCTGCTACCGCTGCCTCTACCCGACCCCGCCCCCACCGGAGCTCGCGCCCGGCTGCTCGGTGGCCGGTGTGCTTGGGGTCGTGCCCGGCATCATGGGTCTCCTCCAGGCCACCGAAGCGCTCAAGGTGCTCCTCGGGATCGGCGAGACGCTGTCGGGTCGACTGCTCCTGTTCGATGCTCTCGAGACCGAGTTCACCGAGCTCAAACTGCGTCGCGACCCGGAGTGCCCGGTCTGCTCGGACGCGGCCGTGGCGGCGCGGGTATGAGCACCGTCTACATTCCATCCGTGCTGCGGCCGAGCGTGGGCGGCGCCAAATCGCTCCAGCTCGAGGGGGACTCGATCCGGGCAGTCGTGGACGCGCTCGTCGCCGACCACCCGGCCCTCGGTCCGCAATTGATGACCGATGACGGCGATCTGAATCGGTTCGTGAACGTGTACGTCAACGGTCAGGACGTTCGCTACCTCGCCGGTCTCGAGACCCCGGTGGCGCCGGCGGACGAGGTTCGCCTCCTGCCGGCGATGGCCGGAGGCTGATTGATGGCCGTCCTCAGGCAGCTCGACGATGCCGATCCTCGCGACGCTGCCGATCGTCACGATGCGGCTCGCGAACACGCGCACGCCCATGAGACGATCGCTCGACACGGTGGACGCTTCGGCGACATCCTCGAGGCGATCGGCCATACCCCGCTGGTCGAGATCCCGCGCATGTCGCCGAAGCCGGACGTCCGGATCTTCGCGAAGCTGGAGATGCTCAATCCGACCGGCTCGCTCAAGGACCGGGTCGCCAAGTACCTGATCGAGGATCTCGAGAAGAGGGGCCTCCTCCACGACGACTCGATCATCCTTGAGCCAACGTCGGGCAACACCGGGATCGCTCTGGCGATGATCGGACGACGGAAGGGCTATCGGGTCGCCCTGGTCATGCCCGACAACGTGACCAACGAGCGGCGCCAGATGGTGGCTCTGTATGGCGCAGAAGTCATCGACTCGCCAGGGGCGCAGGGTTCGAACGGCGCGATCGCGCTGGCCAAGCACCTGGTCAGCAAAGACGAGCGGTTCGTTATGCCATACCAGTACGGCAATCCTGCCAACCCCCAGGCGCACTACGAGACGACCGGTCCGGAGGTCCTGGCCGATTGCCCCGAGATCGACGTCTTCGTGGCTGGCCTCGGCACCAGCGGAACGTTGATGGGTGTCTCGCGCTACCTGCGAGAGCACAAGCCCGGCGTCCGGATCGTGGCCGCCGAGCCACTCCCCGGCGAGCTGGTCCAGGGCCTGCGTTCGCTCGACGAGGGGTTCATCCCGGAGATCCTGGATCCGACCCTGATCGACGCGAAGTACCTCGTGTCCAACCGCGACGCCATCACCGCCCTTCGCGAACTTGTCTTCCGCGAGGGGATCTTCGCCGGGCCGTCCTGCGGTGCGGTCCTCGTGGCCGCCGCCCGGGTGGCGGCCGAGATGACCTCCGGGACGATCGTCGCGCTCCTCCCCGACGGGGGGTGGAAATATCTCTCGGCCGGCACGTTCTCGGGGGACCTCGATGAGATGGAGGACGCCCTGGAGGGCGGCGTCAGTTGGTGGTGAACACACACCCAGGGCCCCTCGACGTCGAGTTGCCAGCCCCGAGCCGGGAGGCGATCGTGGCACAGGCGCGAGCCGAGTATCCAAATGAGGCGTGCGGTCTGATCATCGGTGATCGAAGTGCTGCGGACGGCGGCGTCGGTCTGCGATACGTCCCGACCCGCAATGAAGCGGCCTCGCCATCGCGATATCGGATCCACCATGACGACCTGTTGCGACTGACCATCGAGACGGACGACGCCGACGAGGTCTTCTGGGGCATCGTCCACTCGCATACCCACACGCCGGCCGTCCCCTCACCGACCGACATCGGCCTGGCCACGATCTACCGCGACGCCCTCTACCTGCTCATCTCCCTCAGCGACGATGAGGCCGACCCCGCGACCGGCGCACCGAGTCTGCGGGCATGGCGGATCGTGGATGGAGAGATCCACGAGGTCGGGCTCTCATGATCGGCCGAGAGAGGCGCCAGCGGAAGGCGAGCTGCTGCGGGTCCGCGGCTCGGGTCTAGCCTTGCATCCGTCATTCTTGATGCTTGATCTTGATGCTTGATCTTGATGCTTGATCTTGATGCTTGATTTCGGCCCTCCGGAGCCAACGTTGATCCTTGATGCTCGTAGGCGGCATATCGCGTAGCCGGGCGGCGTCGACGCTGGTCCTCCGCCGCGGCCACTCCGCCGCGGCCATCCGCCGCGGCCATCCGCCGTGACCTGTCCTCCGCCGCGAGCCACCCCGGCGTGCCCGGCCCGGCAAGTACCGTCCCGGCATGTGCCGGCATTCGCGTTTATGCCCCCTATGGGCATACGCACGGGAGGCTATCGCGAACGCCCGAAATCAAGCATCAACTGAGTTTGCTGAGCCTGTTGGACTGCTGAGTCCCGGGGCCTCGGGGCTCAACCACCCCAGCGCCCAATGGGTCAACCGAACGGACTGACCAGCTCGCCTTCCTCCACATGATCTTCAGACGCTGCCGCCACGCCGACCCCACCCCGAACCACGAGCACGGAACACGGCGCGTTGAGCAGAACGTTCCGGGCCACGCTGCCAAGCATCAGCCGCCGCAGGCCGGTCTGCCCGCGCGTTCCAACGACGATCAGGTTCGCTTGCCGCGCGTCGGCGACGGCGATGATCTGGCGTGCCGCATCGCCCTCGCGCAATTCGGCCTTGGCATCCAAGCCGGCCTCACGGAGTCGGGTCGCCGTGGCGTCACACTCCGCCCCCAGCACCTCGGCGGACTCGCCTCGCTCGACCACGGTGACGACGGAGACCGCCAAACCGGCGAACATCGGCCAATCCAGGAGCACCGACTCGGCTTGGCGGGCATAGGCGGATCGATCGTCGGCGAGGACGACCGGTCCCAGACCCTCGTCGCGTGCCACCAGGACCGGACACGGCGCATGGTCTACGACCTCAGCAGACACCGACCCAAGCAGCATCGACTCCCATCGGCCCGCACCACGGTGTCCGACGACGATAAGGTCCGCCGGCATCCGACGGGCCTCTTCGACGATCATGCTGGCGGCCCGGCCATGCAGCAGGGTCGACTCGATCGCCAGATCTGCTCGAGCTGTCCGGATCTCTCGCCCGGCCTTCGTCAGCGCGTCTTGATGGATCCGGACCACGTCGGCAAACGACCCGACGGCGCTCGATGGGGCGACGATCGCCCATGGCCCACCAACGATCTCGACGTGGCTCGGGATGACACTCACGACGTGGACTCGATCACCCTCCTGCCACGGCAGAGCAGCCACGAAGTCGAGCGCTCGATCCGCCGCGAATGAACCATCGACGGCGACCAGAATGCGCACGGCACACCTCCTTCGAGTCTGCAGCGTGCACCCGCTGAACGCCATGCGGCGCGTGCCCGAAGTCCCGGATCGGCGGGCCCTTTGGCCGTTTCGGCGGGCCCCTTCGCTCTTTGGCCGTTTCGGCGGGCCCCTTCGCCCTTCTTCTTGCCGCTTCGGCCTCATCCTCGGCGAGCGATGTCTGTCAGCGACGATCGAGAGCAGCGAGCAGGTCGGGGACGTCGAGTGGTACTTCTTCGAGCCCGGCCAGGGCGGCGATCCGGGCGGCCGGTGGAGGCGTGAGCCCGGTGGAGGCGAGGAGTTCGCGATGGGCCGGCGAGAAGACCTCGCGGGGCGGCCCGTCGGCCACGACCACGCCGCTGCGCATGATGACGATCCGGCCGAATCGGGCGGCGAATTCCATGTCGTGGGTGATGGCGACGACCGATCGTCCGGCGGCCCGATAGGCCTCGACGACGGCACCGACCATCGCGATCCCGTCGGCGTCCTGACCGGTCGTCGGTTCGTCGAGGACGAGAACCGCTGGATCCATCGCCAGGATGCCAGCGAGGGCCACGAGCTTTCGGCGCGACAGATCGAGGTCGTATGGATTCGTGGCTCGCTGATCCGTCAATCCGACGGCGGCGAGGCCGCCAGCCACCGATGCTGCGACGGTCGAGGCCGGAAAGCCGAGATTGCGCGGACCAAAGCCGACCTCGCGCTCGACGGAACGCTCGAATAGCTGTTCATCCGGGTTCTGGAAGACGAATCCGACCGATCCGGCCAGATCGGCCACGGACCGTCCATCGGTCGGTTTGCCGTCGACCAGGACCCGACCCGTGGCCGGCCGCAGCAGCCCGTTGAGATGCTTGGCGAGGGTCGTCTTGCCGGATCCGTTCTCGCCGAGGATCGCGACAGATTCACCTGGTTCGATGGTCAGCGAGATGCCTCGCAAGGCATCGATACCGGTCGGGTAGCGGTGGACAAGATCCTCGATCGCGACATGAACAGGATCTCGGTCGCCCACGGGCGCCCAGGATCGGGATGCAGGCGGGACGGGATCGACACTGGCCGCCGTCGCGGTCGTCGCCGTGCGGCGCGCGAGCAACGCTGCGGCTACGGCCGGCTCGTCGAAGGCTCCGGCCGGATCGAGACCAGCCGCGAGGGCGAGTCTGACA
>SPCO01000086.1 GCA_004525275.1 Thermomicrobiales bacterium
CGATGCTAGACTCCGGCCGTCGATCACCGACAGTGTGATCCCCTGAACGGAGTCCAGATGTCGCTAGCGATCCCCAGGCTCGACCGCAGCACGACCGAGGATCACGGCCTCACGATCGCAGACTTCCTCGTCCCCATCCGGGTCGGTGAGCGGGTCAATACCCGGGTCCGCGACATCGCCCTCGTCGTGGCCGGAGCGCTCCTCATCTACTTGACGGCCCGGATCGTGATCCCCGTCCCGGGCTCGCCCGTTCCGATCACGGGGCAAACGTTCGGGGTTCTCCTGGTCGGTGCTTCGCTCGGTCTGCGACGAGGCCTGTTCGCCGTCTCCCTGTACGTCCTGCTGGGCGTTGTCGGCTTGCCGTTCTTCGCCGAGGGCAAGGGCGGGTTGAGCGTCATCTGGGGAGCGAGAGGCGGCTACCTTGTCGGCTTCATGGTGGCTGGCGCGGTCGTCGGACGGCTGGCCGAGCTCGGTTGGGACCGGAGGTTCACCGGCGCATTCGGAGCCATGCTCGCCGGCAGCGTGATCATCTATGCGATCGGTCTGCCCTGGCTCATGGTCGTCACCGGGTTCACGCTTGAGGAAACGATCACGAAAGGATTGACCCCGTTCCTGGTCGGAGACGCCCTCAAGCTCTTGCTCGCAGCTGTGCTCCTGCCGGCCGCCTGGTGGGTCGTGGAGCGCCGCCCGGACGACCGCTGAGAAGGGCCGCGCCGGACGGACGGCTGGAGGGAGTGGAGTCCGAGGCCTGGCTTCTCTCGCCGCCGATCGCAGGATCGGTACCGAGGATCAGTAGATCCGCGGGAAACGGGGAGCGAACAGCGTCCTGCCGAGGTCGATCGGGGTCGCCGCATCGAGCGCATCGAGCAGCGTCGAGGTTGTGACGAGATCATCCCGGTTGGCCGAGATGTAGCCGCGGAGGGCAGACCAGAACACGCTCCAGCCCATGGCTTGGCGGGCCTTGTCGAGCAGGTTGCCGCCGCCGATGTAGACCCGCTCGTAGTAGCAAGCGGCCGAGTACTCATAGATGGTCCGGTCAAGGCGCCCGGCGGAGCATCGGCTGGCGCGCTTGAGTCCGGTGATGAATCGGGCCGCGAAGTCCGCGGCGGCCTCATCGGCGAACGGCTCCTTCGCCTGATCGCTGCCGACGATCCCGTAGAACCATTGATGGGCCGTCTCGTGGGCGGCCAGATAGCGAAGGGTGGAGGCGGCGACCCCGGTCGGGATCCAGATGAGGCCCGGCGATTCCATCCCATACCCGCCGGCCGATTGGACGACCTTGAAGGCGCCATGCGGATACGGACCGAGGCGCTTCTCGAGAGCGTCGAACGCGTCGGCCGCCGCGTCGAGCATCGCGGCCCCTCCGGCTCCGGGTCTATTACCGACCCGGACGACCGTGTCGCGGACGACCCTTGATCGCTTCAGATAGTCCCGGGCCGCGGTGACCGTGAAGTCTCGGACGTTCGCGGCACGAAACGTCTGGGTCAGGCCGTCTGCGCTCACGCTCGTCCGATGACCGGTGGTCGCCAGGACAAGCCTGCGCGATGTACCGATCCGGACGGTCACGGACGGGCTCGACGGAGTCACGAACGGATCACCGTGATTCGGTCGGTCGAATGGGGTTCGCCGACTCACCCACGGCAACCAGCGGTACAGATCGACGACGCCGTTGGTCCGGGTGAACAGCCAATCGGATCCGGCGAGATCGCGGCGCAACGTCGCCCGGTATCGGATTCGCACCGTCGTGGTCGCGCCGATCGGGAGGTTGCGTCCGAGGGGAACGATGATCGTCTGGCCGCGGACCGTGGCAGCCACGGACACGCCGTCGACCGTGACCGGTTGGAGTCGCATGGCTCCGAGGCGGGCCGCGATCGTGTTGAATTCCATCCGATCGATCGCTCCGCCCGATGTGTTGCGGATGGTCGCCGAGCTGTCGACGCGGATCTTGCGCGACCGCCAGGACAGCTTGAGGTCGGCATCGTAGGTTGCTTCAAGGATCAGGCTCGATCGGCCGACCGGCCCAGCTGCTGCCGGAGAGGCCGCCATCGTCACCGCAGCCTGCATGGGCTGGCCGGCAGGCGAGGAGAGCGCGATCCCGGCGACCACGATCATCAGCGAGCTGACGACGGATCTGGTCCAATGCATCGTGCCCATGCTACCCCGACCTTGATCGATCGCCGACCGGCCGTTGCCGCGTAGACTTCGGCCGGTGACTACCGATATTGCCTCGGACCCGCTGGTCAGCGCCATCCGCGCACGGATTCCCGCGGTCCGGCTGCTGACCGAGCCGATCGATCGCGAGGGCTACCGCCTCGACGAGACGTCCTACCTGCGGGCGGGCCTGCCCCGCGCCGTCGCCCTGCCGACCACCACCCAGGAGGTCGTCGAGTTGGTACGCATCGCCGCCGAGCTGCGCGTCCCGATCGTCCCACGGGGCGCCGGCACCGGGCTTTCGGGCGGAGCCGCCGGGATCGATGGCGCCCTGACCATCGCATTCACGGCCATGGATCGGATCATCGAGATCGATCGCGAGAACCTGGTGGCGGTCGTCCAACCGGGGGTCATCAACGCCCATCTCAAGGAGGCGGTCGCAGCCCAGGGGTTGTTCTACCCGCCCGATCCGGCGAGCTTCGAGACGTGCTCGATCGGGGGCAACCTGGGCACGAACGCGGGTGGGCTCTGCTGCGTGAAGTACGGCCAGACCCGCGACTCGGTCCTGTCGCTCGAAGTCGTCATGGCCGATGGAACGATCATCCGGACCGGCGGCCGCAACCTGAAGGATGTGGCCGGCTATTCGCTGACCCATCTGTTCATCGGCAGCCAGGGGACGCTCGCGATCACGACCGAGGCGACGCTCAAGCTCCGACCCGCGCCGCCGCCGCGGCTGACGATGCTGGCCTTCTTCGCGACCCTCGAGTCGGCCGGCGCCGCGGTCGCGGGCCTGGCCGCGGCGGGCCTGTCGCCGGTCACCCTCGAGCTGCTCGACCAGTTCCCGATCGCGGCGGCCGACGACATGAACGATCTTGGCCTCGATCGAACCGCGGCTGCGATGCTCATGATCGAATCGGACATGCCCGGTGTCGCCGCGACGGCCGAGTTGGAGATGGCCGAGGCCGTCTGTCGAACCGCCGGCGCGACCGACTGCGTGCGGGCTGCCGATACCCAGGAGGCCGATTGGCTCCGCCAGGCTCGACGGGCCGCCCACTACGCTCTGGAGCGTCTTGGCGAGGTTCGGATGGAGGACGTCGGCGTGCCTCGGTCGCGCGTGCCGGAGATGCTCCGAGCGATCGAATCCATCGCGGCCAGGCACGATGTCCGGATCGGGACCTTCGGACATGCCGGAGACGGCAACCTGCACCCGGATCTCGTATTCGAGCGGGGCGACCCGACGGCCGAGGCCAAGACCGAAGCGGTCAAGAAGGACCTGTACCGGGCAGCCTTGGACCTGGGCGGTACGGTCACGGGCGAACACGGGATCGGGAGCACCCGACGCGAGTGGTTGGAGATCCAGCGGGGCCCCGACGCCGTCCGCGTGATGCGCGCGATCAAGGCCGCGCTGGACCCCCTCGGGATCCTGAATCCGGGCCGCGTCCTCTGACCCTGGTGCGCCATGGCGGGCGAGGCACGAAGTGTCCTTGACATGAGTTGACAAGGGCGCCGATGATACGCCGATCGTGCATGCACATCTGTCATATACAAACGTGCGCAGGCGCCTGTGAGCGACTTCGAACAGCTCGTTCGCGTGAGCCGGCTCTACTACGAACTGGGTGAGACGCAGAACGCCATCGCCGACCAGCTCGGTGTGACTCGACCGCAGGTCTCTCGCCTGCTCACACGCGCCCGAGCCGAGGGCATCGTGGAGATCCGGATCGTGGACCGGACCGCGGCCGATAGCCAGGCCGCGGGAACGCTCATCGAGCGCTACGGCCTCGACGCCGTCCATCTTGCGCCGACGATCGTGGGGTCCGACGACCTGACCCGCCGAATGGCCGCTCGGCTTGCCGCCGAGATCCTGCGCAGTGCGCTGCGCAGCGGTGCGACGGTCGGGATCGGGGACGGAGCGTCAGTGGCGGCGACGGCTGCCGCGCTCGAGGAGACGTCGATGCCGGTCGCGGTCACCGTCGTGCCGCTGTGCGGCGGCTTCTGGTCGACCGGACAGGAGCGTGAGCCATACCGGCGGATCGCAGACGTGCTCGACGGCCAGGCCCGCGGCCTGATGGCGCCGGGCGTCGTGGACGATGCAGCCACACAACGAGCGCTTGTCGCACACGCCGGCGCTCGGGCCATCTTCGATCTCTGGGATCGCCTTGACGTCGCGCTCTTCGTGATCGGCGGGCCCGCCTGGACCCGCGTGAACCTCGGGGAGGATCTCGAACGTGAGCTTGACGCCGCCGACGCTGTCGGCGAGATCCTGATCGCCCCGTTCGACCTTGACGGCCGGTTCGTTTGCCCTGTCCTGCGCGAGCGGGTCATCGCGTTCGATGCCCGGCGATTGGCCCGGATCCCGGTCTCGATCGGCGTAGCCTCCGGGGCGGCCAAGATCAAGCCCATCCTGGGCGCCTTGCGAGCCGGAGTCGTCCGCACCCTCGTGACCGACGTCGCAACGGCCGAGGCCGTCGTCGCGCTCGATGCATCGACGCCCACGTTGTCGCCGGAGCCGGAGCAATCGCCGTGAGCGTGGAAGACAGCCAACCAGTCGTCCTCGGGCTGGATCTGGGAACCACCGAGGTCAAGGCAGGTCTGATCGATCTTGATGGCCGGCTGCTGGGCCTGGCCCGGAGCGGCTACGAACTGGACGTGACCGGGGGCCATGGCTGGGCGGAACAGGATCCGGGCGCTTGGTGGTCGGCCGTCGTGAGCGCCGTTCGAGGCTTGCACTTGCATGGTGTCGGGGAGGTCGTGGCCATCGGGGTCGATGGTCACGGACCGACCCTCGCCGCCGTCGATGCCCGGGGTGAAGCGACGCGCCCGGCGATCACGTTCCTCGATGCTCGCGCATCGGAGGAGACCGCGGAGCTGGAGCGGACGACCGGTGTTCGCGGTTGGGCCCTCGCTGGACTGCCTGCCGCGCTCTGGGTCGAGCGTCACGAGCCGGACACCGCCGACGCGACACGCTGGTATCTCACGACCTGGGAATATCTCGCGTTCCGGCTGACCGGGGTCGCGTCCGGCCCGCTCGTCCCCGACCAGCTCGTGCCCGACCCGGGCGCGGTCGCCGCGGTGGGAATCCCGGCGGCCAAACTGCCGCCGCCCTCTTCGACCGGCCAGATCGTCGGAGGCCTTGCCGATGCCGCGGCTGACGCGCTCGGACTTCGGCCGGGGATCCCGGTCATCGGCGGGACCGTCGATGCCTTCGCGAGCTACCTCGGCGCGGGCTTGCTCGAGCCGGGCGATGCCTTCGATCCAGGGGGTTCGGCCGGTGGCTTCGGGGTCTACTGGGATCGGCCGCTCGATGTCCCGGGCGGCTTCGTCACGCCGGGCCCATTGGCCGGGCGGTACAGCGTCGGAGCCGCCATGGCGGCGACCGGTCGTGCCCTCGACTGGTATCGAGACGACGTCCTGGGTGGGACGATCACTACCGATGCACTGCTCCTCGAGGCCGCGGCCACGCCGCCGGGTGCCGACGGACTCGTGTTCCTGCCGTATCTCGCCGGGGAGCGATCGCCGATCTGGGATCCGGAGGCACGTGGCGTCCTGGCCGGTCTGACCCTCGGACACGGGCGCGGCCATATCGCCCGAGCGATCGTCGAGGCTTCGGCCCTGGCCATCCGCCAGGTCGCCGCTCCGATGCTGGCCGCCGGCGTCCGGGTGACCGAGATGCGCGTCTGCGGCGGGCCGGCCAGGAGCACGTTCTGGAACGGTGTCAAGGCGGATATCACTGGGTTCTCGGTCGCGGTCCCCGCCGTCCTCGAGACTGCGGTCCTGGGTTCGGCGATCCTCGCCGCGGTCGGGATCGGGGCCTATCGCGACCTGCCGGAGGCCATCGCGGCGATGACCCGGATCGCCACGAGGATCGAACCACGCGCGGAATTCGCCGCGACGTACGACCGTGCTTTTGCGGCGTACCAGGCGCTCTATCCAGCCACCGCGCCGATCCTTCGTCCGCTGACCGCGCCGGATCCGTCGTCCGGGATCCGGGCATGGCGGTGACGTCCGCAGCGGCCGGCCGGATCGACCTGCGCGACCTCTCGTTCGCATTCACGAACCGAGGCGGGGCCCCGCTGCCGGTGCTCGACAGGGTCGACCTGGCGATCCCGGGTGGCGGGATCGTGGCCCTGATCGGACCGAACGGGTGCGGCAAGTCCACCCTGCTTCGGGTCGTCGCCGGACTCCTGGCGCCAGCCACCGGGACCGCCCACCCCGATGATGCGCCGATCGCCGGTCCGGATCCGCGGATCGGTCTCGTCTTCCAGGAACCGCGCCTGCTGCCGTGGTGCTCGGCCGCTGACA
>SPCO01000138.1 GCA_004525275.1 Thermomicrobiales bacterium
CGGCCTGGAGTCGCTGGCCTGGGAGCCGGAGCTGGTCGATGCCCTCCAGATCCCGGTCGCGATGCTTCCCGAGATCCGTTCATCATCTGAGATCTACGGCTACGGCACAGATGATCTCGCGGGGGTGCCGATCGCCGGCGATCTGGGCGATCAGCAGGCGGCACTCTTCGGTCAGACCTGCTTCGAGGCCGGTCAGGTCAAGTGCACCTACGGGACGGGCTGTTTCATGCTCATGCATACCGGCGAACGGCCCGTCCATTCGAACCATGGCCTGATCACGACGGTCGCGGCGCGACTCGGGGAACGCCCGGCCACCTATGCACTCGAGGGGTCAGTGGCGGTCGCCGGGTCCCTGATCGGGTGGTTGCGCGACAATCTTGGGATCATCGCCGACGCGTCGGAGGTCGAGGCACTCGCCCGATCCGTGCCGGACAGCGGCGATGTCGTCCTCGTGCCGGCCTTCTCGGGCCTGTTCGCCCCACATTGGCGAGCTGATGCACGGGGGATCATCGCGGGATTGACCAGCTACGCAACGCGTGGCCACATCGCTCGGGCCGCCCTGGAGGCGACCGCCTACCAGGTCTACGACCTCAGCATCGCCATGGCGGCCGACCTGGACGGGTCACTGCCCGGCGAACTCAGGGTGGACGGCGGGATGATCCGCAACGAGCTTCTGATGCAGTTCCAGGCAGACATCCTGGATCGGCCGGTCGTCGCACCGCCGATCGCGGAGACGAGCGCCCTCGGGGCCGCCTATGCGGCTGGACTGGCAGTCGGATTCTGGGATGGTCTCGGTGTCTTGCGCTCGATGGATCGCAGCGCACAAACCTGGGAGCCCGATATGGATGAGGCCACCCGGGCGGCTGGTCTCGCTCGATGGCACAAGGGCGTCGAGCGAACCCTCGGCTGGATCGAACCCGGACCGTGAGTCAGGCGGCGGACGGCCGCTCTTTCCTGGCCGCGCTCCGCCTGCGTTCGGCCCGCAAGGCTGGGATGTAGAGCGGCGCCGCCGCGGCGCAGATGATGCCGCCGACGACCATCGCGGTCGCGATCGATGTTCCTTCGGCCAGGGCCGCGAGCGCGATCCCTCCGATCGCTCCCGCCGGCTGGCTGACCATCGAATTCAGGGAGATCACGGTCGCCCGGTGTGGGCCGTCGACCTCCCGGTGGAGCAGGGTCATGTGCATCGGATTACTTGCACCGTGCGCCGCATACGTGGTGAGAAAGGCGATCACGACGCCGAGGGGGCCGGCGAGGAGTCCCATGGCCATGATCGCGGCGCCCTGGATGAGACGGAGGAGAGCTGCGGAGCGGGCGACCCCGATTCGGTTGCTGATGAGGATGACGCCCGCAGCCGCGCCGGCGGCCACGAACCAGGCGATGGAGCTGACCGGTCCCATCAAAGCGGCCGCCTGATTGGTGTCACCGACGGCCTCGGACAGACGGATCGGGAAGAGGGTTTCGAAGGTGACCATGGAGAAGCCCCAGAACAATTCAACCGCGACCAGTCCGAGCAGCACGTTCGAGGTTCGGAGCAGTCCGATCCCATCGACGACCACGGTCGGGACCGCTCGAACAGATCGACCGATCGCGGCCATACCACGGGCGGCACGTGGCTCCGACATGAGCCAGACGATGAAGACGATGTTGACGATTCCAAGGACCAGGGCGACAAGGAGTGGGAGTGCCAGGGCGGCCACCTCCGGCACCGGATCGATCGCGACCAGCAGCCCCGATGCAAGAGCGCCGAGTGCGATGGCCACGCTCAGGACGGCGGTGGCGGCGCTCAGCCCTTTCTCGATCTCTGCGTCTGGATCCGCGGCGAGGGTCGCATCCACGTACCAGGCTTCGAGGGGCCCACTGTCGAGAGCCCTGAACACCCCCTGCGAGATCGTCGCCGCGGCGAAGAGGGCGAGCGAGTCCGCGACGTACAGGAGACCGAGCGAGAACACGCCCACGATGCTGGCCAGGATGAGGACGGGCCGTCGGCCGAGCGCGTCGGAGAGTCCGCCCGTCGGCAACTCCAGGAGGAGGACCGTCAGACCCTGGAGCGCGAACACGAGACCGATCTCGGTCAGGCTCAGGCCTCGCGATACGGCCAGCAGAACGAAGACCGGGACGAGTAGGCCCGTCGGCAGCCAGCGTAGCCCGGTGAGAATGAGGAAGCGCCGACGGGCGGAGCGAGCGCTAAGCACCGTCAAGAGGGCTTTTCCGCGAGCGGGAACGCATACAGGTAGACCTGCAGGGTTTCCTCACCAGGTTCGCCGGCGTGGCCCCGATAGGCCTCGACGAGGCGCTCGAACTCGGACACAAAGGCGGTCAGCCGTTCCGGCGAGAGGCGAAGGCCGTAATCATTGGCACCGCCAACGTCGCGCCATTCAAGAGGCCATGATGCCTGGTTGTCGAGCCAGCGTGCATAGTTCTCGACGAACCAGTCGAGGTAGTGGCGGCGAAGCCAATCCGATGCAGCCTGGCCATCTGGGTGCCCCTCGACATCGCGTTCATTCCAGCCGTGGCTGGAGGTCGTTGCTCGCCACCAGCGTTCCCGCCCGTGCCCGTCATCGGTCTCCTCCACGAGACTGACCGAAGCGAGCTTGCGCAGGTGATAGCTGGTCGCCCCGGAGTTGGTCGAAAGCGCTCGAGCAAGGGTCGTCGCGGTCGCCGGTCCGTCGGTCCGCAGGGCCGTGACCAAGCGTGAACGCAGCGGGTGGGCGAGGACGGTGAGGGCATGGGGATCGAGCCGCAAGACCGTGGCGGGAGGTGTCTGCATGGTTCGAAATGTAGCATGCACAAGAAGTATGCATAACTATTATGTACTTCGCGTCAGGGGCGCCAGAACCCGAGATCGCCGGTCGGCAGCTCGTGTGACCCAGAGCCATCGGTCTGGATGATCGTGAGATGCGTCGCGCCATCGGCGGTGACGAGCGGCAGGATGACCGACGCACCGTCGGAGGACCAGAGGCGGTGGCTCAGAGCGTACTGGTCGAAGAAGGGGAGGTACTGTCCGGTGAAGAGGTCCGAGAGCGTGACGTCGCGCTGCGACCGGATCGCGCCAGATGTCACGTCCACGAATACGAGGCGGACGTCGAGCCCAGGCGCCGCCGCGGCGGGCGCCCTGGGAGCGATCGGAGCACGCTCGAGCGACGCCAGGCGCGCCGGAGCGCCAAGCGCGACATTGTCATCCACGCTGGATCCGAGCTGCAGCCCAGCGATCGTTCGGCCGTCGGGTGCCCACATGAAGGCGATCACCGTTCCAGCCAGGACCGTTCGAACCAACCCGGTCCGCCCGTCGAGTAGGCGCAACGGTCCGACAGGCAGCACACCTCCCGAACCCCGAGCGTCCGGTGCGATGAACGCGAGATCGTCGGCAACCGGGCTGAAATCGATGGCGGCCTGTCCGAAGACGCCGACCGATCGCCGGTTCGCCCCGTCACGGTCTTCTACGACGATCGCGGCCGTTCCGTCATCGTCGGGTGTCGCGTAGCCGCGCAGCCTCCCATCGGACGAGAGGCCTGGCGCGCGGAACCCGCCGACCTTGATCGCGGACCGCTCGAGGGTTGTGCCGTCGGGTCCGATCTCGCCCACGAACGCATCCGGCGTGTCGCCACCGCTGTGGACGAGCAGGCTCTCGCCTTCGGTCCATGCCCAATAGAGCGGCGAGCCGTCGTGGATCGCTACCGCTGGCCCGCTGCCATCGGCGGGCACGATGCGCAATGCCAGACCGTCCGGCTCGGTCGTCAGGAACGCCAGGTGGGTACCGTCCGGCGACCAGTACAGGTAGAACGGCGGCCGATCGGCACTGCGGTAGACGATGACCGGATCCACTGGGGGATCGTCCTCCGACCGCACGTTGAATACGGCCACGATCGCTCCTGCAGCGTCCCGGCCGATTGCCGCGATCCGGGTGCCATCCGGCGACCACGCGGGGAACGAGAACGTCGTGCCCGACGCGCCGTATCCGACCGCCGCGTCGCCCAGGGCATCCGTCGTCGTCAGGCGTCCGGCCCCGTCGATGACCGCGAGCTCCGGGGTGAATGTCTTCGATGGGATGGTCGGCTGGACGATGCCGCGACCTGAAACGAAGGCCAGGAAGATCATCGAGACGATGAGCGCGATCAGGATCGCGATCGTCGCCGCGCGTCGGGCTCGACTGGGCGGATTTGGCTCGAGCGGGCCGATGCTGTCGTCGAACCGTTCGGGATCTGTCATCGACACACGATACGGGACATGGCGCCCACGACGTTGACGACTCGATGTAGCATCGCCTCGCGCCGTGCAACTTCAGTCACGGCTCCAGGAGGGCTCAAGCCACTGTGGCAACACGCAAGCGCAAGACTGTCTATCCTCCGGCCCGTACCGACACGAAACCGACCCAGCGGCCAGGCGCGGGCCCAGAACCGTACGTCCGCCCCACCGTCGCCACGATCGACCTGACTGCGGGCAGCGGTCGGGCGGGATTGTCGGTCGGGGATCGAGTCAAGATCTCGGGGGGCGGTCTGTATGCCGGTGAAGCTGCGGTCATCGAGAAGCTGACCGGTGGCGTGATCCCGGCCGCGCTCGTCCGGACCGAGGCGGGACGTTCGCGCCAGGTTCGGACCATCGATCTGGAGCCGATCGCCCGCGAGGCCTGATCCGATGTCGACAGTCTCCATCGACGTATCGGGCGGTCGACTCAAGGCGATCGATCACGGGGACGGCCCGCCCATCGTTCTGCTCCACGCCGGAGTCGCCGATCTCAGGGCCTGGGACGACATGGTCCCGTTCCTCGTCGAGGCCGGCTACCGGACCGTCCGATACGACGCCCGAGCGTTTGGTGGATCGACGACCGAGGACGTCGACTTCTCGCCCAGGGCGGACCTCATCGCCGTCCTCGATGCGCTGGGCATCGGGCGCGCGGCGCTGGTCGGCAATTCACTCGGGGGGATGCTCGCCCTCGACACCGCGATCGAGTCACCCGAGCGGGTCGTCGCGGTCGTGGGAG
>SPCO01000176.1 GCA_004525275.1 Thermomicrobiales bacterium
AGCCCGAGTTCGAGGACGTCCTCGACGGGTACACCACCGGCGGTCAAGGCTGGACCTGCGACGCGACGGACCAGATCGGCATCGAAGCGCTCATTGCCCGCCGAGACCGGTGTATGGATGGTGAAGACGCTGGCCCGTCGTACGCGGGCCCACGCATCCGCGAGCGAAGACCCAGCGAGCACATACTCCCGGGCACGTTCCGCCAGGAGGAAGGCGGAATGGCCTTCGTTGAGGTGCCAGGCCGATGGATCCAGATCGAGCGCGCGGATCGCTCGGACGCCGCCGATCCCGAGAACGAGTTCCTGATGGAGGCGCATCTCCCGGCCACGGACGTACAGGATGTTGGTGATCGGGCGGTCGGCGGCAGCGTTTTCGAGGACGTCGGTATCGAGGAGAAGGACGGGGACGCGCCCGACCTGGGCGACCCAGACGGCGACCGACAGCACGCGTCCGGGAAGTTCGACCGTCACGGTCAGCGGCAGACCCGACGCGTCCTGGACGCGACCGATCGGCAGGTGGCTGAGGTCATAGTCCGTGTAGTCGTGTTCCTGGTGACCGTCGGCATCGATCGATTGGCGGAAGTAGCCCTTGCGGTACAGCAGTCCGACGCCGACGGCGGGCAGGGCCATGTCGCTGGCGGCCTTCATGTGATCGCCCGCGAGGACGCCCAGCCCGCCCGAGTAGATGCCCAGCGATTCATGGAACCCGTATTCAGCGCAGAAGTACGCGATCGGCCCGCTCAGACGGTCGGCATAGCGGCGCTGGAACCAATGGCCGGAACCGTTCGCCATGTACGCATCGAACGCATCCAGCACGTCGTGGTACTCGGAGAGGAAGCCGGGGTCATCGAGCAGACGTGACCAACCGGTCGCCCCGGTGAGGACCGAGATCGGGTTGCGATAGCGAGCCCAGGCGGTGCTGTCGATCCGGGCAAAGAGGCTCCGCGTCTGCGGATGCCAGGCCCAGTGCAGGTTATAGGCGAGGCGCCGCAAACCCTCGAGTGAGGGCGGCAGGATGAAGCTCGCAGCCGGCAGGGATGGGACGTGGACTGGATCCATGAGCGCGCATGATACCCGGTCGCCGATGCTTCGGAGGCGGCCTGATCCCGATCGGGCGAACGGCTGGCCGGCGGGCGGCTAGCATTCCACCTATGCCGATCCGCGTGGCGATGATCGCGTCCGAGTGTGAACCCTGGGCCAAGACCGGCGGGCTGGCCGACGTCGTCGACGCGCTGGCGCGCGCCCTTGGTCAGGCCGCCACGGATGAACTTGTGCTGCCGGTCGATGTCTTCCTGCCCAGGTATCGAGGCGTCCCGGAACCGGCTGCAGTGGAACGGACCACGACCCTGCGCGTGCCGGATCCACTCGCACCGGCCGGTTCGACCAACGTGACGGTCACCGACGTGGCGGCGGACGGATACCGGTTGCGCCTGATCGATCACCCGGCGGCCTTTGATCGTGATGGGTACTACGGGGATTCGGTCGGGGATTACGCGGACAACGCCTGGCGGTTCGGACTGTTCTGCCGCGCGGCCCTGGAGGCGCTGCGCAACGATGACCGACCCCTCGATGTCCTGCATCTCCACGATTGGCATACCGGCCCGGCCGCGATCGCCCGCGACGAGTGGTACGCCGATGACCCGATCATCGGCAAGGCGGCGATCCTGACCACGCTCCACAACCTCGCCTATCACGGCTGGACGCCAAGGGATCGACTCGGCCAGCTCGGCCTGACGCCGGGCGACGGGGTCGTCGGACCCAGGGCTCGCGGGATCGACCTGCTGCGGGTGAACATCGAGCGCGCGGAACTCGTCAACACGGTCTCGCCCGGCTTCGCCGCCGAGGCGCTGACGCCGGTGTTCGGGATGGGTCTGTCCAGTCTGCTGCGCACGAAGGGCGATCGGTTCACGGGGATCCTCAACGGACTCGACACCACGGTCTGGGACCCGGCCACCGACGCGGACCTCGCGGCCCCATATTCGCGCGAGGTGCGGGCAGGCAAGGCGGCCTGCCGGGTCGATCTGCTCACCCGGCTGGGTTTCGATGCGCAAGACGATGGCCCGGTGATCGGGATGATCGGTCGTCTCGACCCGCAGAAGGGCTTCGACCTGCTGGCGGCTGCGTCGCCGAAACTCCTCGACCAAGGCGTTCGCCTCGTCGTCCAGGGCAGTGGCCACCCGGATCTGGCCGATCCGTTCCGGGCGATCGCTTCGGCTCACCCGAGACAGGTCGGCTTCATCGAACGTTTCGATCGGGCCATGGCCCGCCGGATCTACGCGGGCGCCGACTTCTTCGCGATGCCCTCTCGGTTCGAGCCGTGCGGCCAGGGTCAGATGATCGCGCTCCGCTACGGGACGCCGCCGATCGTGCATCGGACCGGTGGCTTGGCCGACACGGTCATCGATCAGGGCCGCCGGCCGGTCGCTGGCACCGGGTTCGTCTTCGATCAGCCGACGGCCGAGGACCTACTGGCGGCCTGCACGACGGCAGTCGCCGTCCGGGCGGCGGGCGGTGCTACCTGGGAGGCTTTGCTCGACCGCGGGATGGCCGTCGACTTTGACTGGGTCCGGGGTTCGGCACCGCGCTATCTCGACGCCTACCGGCGGGCGATCGAAATCCGCGGGCGAGCGCTGGCTGGTGGGTCAGGCTAGCGCGCGCAGGATCGCCGCCGTGGTGGCTCCTGGATCGGTTCGCTGTGGAGCGTGGGCTGCGCTGGGCAAGGTCAGGATGTGGTCGGCCCCGACCCGAGCTGCGATCGCTGGCAGGGCCGCATCGGGCAACAGGCCGGCCAGGCTGCCGCCCGGTGTCAGGCCGGTCGACATCGTCTCGGCTCGGATGACCCAGATCGGGATGCCGTCCGCCGTCGGATCCATCAGATCGGCCAGCCCGCCATCCCAGTCGCCGTTGTCGAGCACGATCGAGCGAGCCGCGGCCTCGTCCATTTCGAGCAGGGCTTCTGCCTTGGCCGCGACGTCCTCACTGGACCAGTCGGGGTTCGCCTCCGCGAGCGCCGACGCTGCGGTCTGGAAATCCGGGTAGCTCCGTTCGGAGGGATCGTTCGCCATCCGCGCGATCACCTCGTGCGCGAGGACCGGCGGCTCGAGCAGCACCAGGGTGGCGGGCTGGATCCCGTTTCGTGGCAACGCGGCCGTGGTCATGGCACCCCAGCTGTGCCCGACGATCTGGAGATCCTCGACAGCGAGGTCCGATGCCCGGATCCAGGCGGCGACGTCTCGGGCGTTGTCGCCGAACCGATGGTGGCCGACCCAATGACCGGTCTGGCCGTGGCCGGGAAGGTCCAGCGCAACGACTCGTCTGCCGGTCTCTGCCAGCGCTGGGCCCACTCGCCACCAGATCCGTGCCGAGGCGGTGACACCGTGGATGAGGATCAGTGGCCGGCCCGCTGGGTCGCCCCACCCGATCGACGAGAACGGGATGCCGGCCGCCTCCGTCGTGGTGCGCTGGCCGCGGTCGACGGCACTGATCGGTGCCGAGATGACGGCGGCGACCCGCGGCGGCAGGTCGGCAACGTGGCTCACCTCGCGACGGTACACGGTTGGGGCCTCCGCCGTTAGGATGGCGGAACGTCTGCCGGCGCCGGCCGGCCCGTTCGCGGAGGCAGCCATGGCCAAGCAATTCGTCGTCCAACTGAAGAATGAACCCGGAGCCATGGCGACCCTGGCCGAGGAACTCGCAGCCCACGGCGTTGACCTGCGGGCGATCGGTGGCGGGAGCATGGGCGATAGCGGGCACGTGATCATGACGACCGCTGACGATGATGCGGCGGCGGCCGTGCTCGATGCCGGTGGCTATACGTACATCGAGGGTGAGTCGATCCTGGCCGAGGTGCCCGACCGGCCGGGCGGGATGGCCAAGCTCGCTCGTTCGCTGGCCGATGCCAACGTCAACATCTACGGCCACCTCTTTCTGGGTCGTTGGGGGGACCGGGCGATGTTCGCCTTCGTGGTCGACGATCCGGAGAAGGCCCGGCCGATCCTCGAACGCAAGACCTAGCCGAACGCAAGACC